>JBFKAV010000069.1:0-18104 GCA_041621405.1 Paracoccaceae bacterium | reverse complement strand
GGTGAAGAGGTAGAGGATGCCGATGTCCTTGTGGTTGGTGGACATGAACCAGCGAGTGAAGAACCCGCGCGTATCGTGTTCCCCGTGGCCATGAACGGCTGCGTCAGCCATGCGATGCTCCTGGTTGTTCTATCCCTTCGGACCGACGTTGCGACCCGTCCGCGTACCTTGGAGTGGTGTTCTAGTGCCAATGCTAGGCATGGGCAACATCGCAGGCGCGGGTGAAGGGTGGGAAAAATCAACGCAGGGACCTGCCGAGGCGGCGGGCGGGAGGATCCGCTGGTCGCACATCGACGGCATGGTGCAGGACTGCCCGCTCCGCGCCGGTCCGACGTGCTGGCGGCCGCAGCGGCGTAGCTGAACAACCGGCCATGGCAGGTGCGCCCGGGGCGTCAATTCGCCGCCGCCTGTCGGCACGTCCCCGGAGCCGGGGCCGGGGGCGGGATCACGCCTCGAACACCTTTCCGAAGGTCTTCCTGAGCGCCACGTCGAGGTCGGCCATCGTCACCGGCAGGCCGAGATCCACGAGGCTGGTGACGCCGTGCTCGCGGATGCCGCAGGGGACGATGCCCTCGAAATGCGAGAGGTCGGGCTCGACGTTGATCGAGATGCCATGGAAGCTGACCCAGCGGCGGAGCCGGATGCCGATCGCCGCGATCTTTTCCTCGCGCTGGCTGCCGTCGGGCAGCGGCGGTTTGTCCGGGCGCACCACCCAGACGCCGACGCGGCCCGCCCGGCGCTCGCCCTGCACGTTGAACTCGGCAAGCGTGGCGATCACCCAGTCCTCGAGCTGGCAGACGAAGCGGCGCACGTCCTGGCCGCGCGCGCCGACGTCGAGCATCGTGTAGGCCACCCGTTGCCCCGGCCCGTGATAGGTATACTGCCCGCCGCGCCGCGCCTCGTAGACCGGGAAGCGGTCGGGATCGGTCAGGTCCTCGGGCCGTGCCGAGGTGCCGGCGGTGTAAAGCGGCGGGTGCTCGAGCAGCCAGATCGCCTCGCCGGCGCGACCCTCGGCAATGGCTGCGACACGCGCCTCCATCTCGGCAAGCGCCGTATCGTAGGGCACTGGGGCTTCTGATGTCAGCCATTCGACCAAGCCGGGCGCCTCCTTCGTCTTCGGGGGGAAGCCGGCCACCACAGGCCGATTCCATGCTACTATTGCCAGATAATCTTCGTGTGATTTCCGAGAAAGGGGGCGATTATGAAACGGATTGCAACCTCGGCGCTGGCCGCAGCCATGATTCTGGCACCGTCAACCCGGGCGGCGGCGGACGCCGATGCGCTGGTCGGCGGCATCGTCGGCGGTGTCGTCGGCGGGCTGATTGTCAACGAGGCGAACCGGAACCGGGCGCCGGCGGCGCGCACGCCGCGGGTCTCCTCGACCTCGTCCGCCACCCGGGCGGCGAACCGGGAAACCCAGACGGCGCTCAACTACTTCGGTTTCAACGCCGGCCCGGCGGACGGGGTGATCGGCCGCGGCACCCAGGCCGCGATCGCCGGCTACCAGGTCCATCTGGGCTATCCCGCCACCGGCCAGCTGACGCCCTACGAGCGCGACTTCCTGATCACCTCGTACCAGCGGGCGATTGCCGGGGGCGCGGTGACGGCGCAGATGATCGCTGCCGATCCGATGGGAGCGAAGGGGCTCCTGATCACGTTCCGCGACGAGCAGCTCGGGCTGCAACCGGCGCAGCCGAAGGCGGCCGGCATTGCCACGCCGGCGCCCGACATGGCGGCCGCCGATGCGCCGGGGCCCGGATTGCCCAACTTCCTGGGCGGCGGCGCGGCGATGACGGCGTCGCTCGCCTCGCATTGCAACGAGGTGAGCCTGCTGACCTCGACGAACGGCGGCTTCGTAACGCTCGCCACGATGAGCGACCCGATGGTGGCGCTGAACGAGCAGTTCTGCCTGGCGCGAACGTATGTCGTCGCCGAGGGCGAGCGGCTGGCGGCCGGCGTTCAGGGCTTCACGCCGCAGCAGATCGCTGCCCAGTGCGAGGGCTTCGGGCCGGCGATGCGCGACCAGATCGCGGCCGTGTCGCTCCAGACCGCGCCGGAGGTGCTGCGGGAGGTGTCGGGCTTCGCTCTCGGGTCGGGGATCGCGCCGACTGAGCTGGCGGGCACCGCGAAGATCTGCCTTTCGGTCGGCTACCGGACCGACAACATGGACGTGGCGATTGCCTCGGCGCTGTTGCTCACCGCGCTGGGCGAGCCCGCCTATGCCGAGCTCATCGGCCACCACCTGACCCAGGGCTTCGGAACCACGGCGCGGCCCGACCTGGCGCTCGGCTGGTTCGACCTGGGCTTCGAGGCGGCCGGGGCCGGCGGCCGGAACGTGGTCGCGCCGGGCCAGCCCGAGCGCATAGATCTGGTCCGGCAGGCGGCCTATTCGGTGGCCGGGCGCGCCGGAGCGGACCCGGGCGCGGTGCCGGTGCCCGCGGCAGCCGATTCGCCGAAGCTGCCAAGCTTCAAGATCGCCAACTGAGGCGGCGGGCGGGGGCGGGTCCGTCCCGCCTCCGCCCCAGTCGCGGCCAGGCGAAAAAGCGGCTTCACATCGGGGAGGCGACTCGCTATATCGCCCGGCACCGAGGCCGGTCCGTGCGGTTGTGGCGGAATTGGTAGACGCGCAGCGTTGAGGTCGCTGTTCCTTAACCGGAGTGGAAGTTCGAGTCTTCTCAACCGCACCATCGGTCGCTTCCGAGAGCCCCGGACCAGTGGTCTGGGGCGTCGCATTCGTGAGCCGACCGACGGATCCCGTGTCGCCCGCGTGGTCAAAAGAGCCGTTTCTCGACCTCGCGCGCGAAACCGCTGCTGCTAGGTCCCATGTCTGTTGCATTGTCAGGTCGGCTCGGCTTAACTCTGCGACACAAGAGCGCGGCGAAAAGCCGCCCGTCAAGCAACAGGGGATGCGATTTGGTGGCTGATCAGGGCGGCGCCTTCGTCCAATTCGACAGGGTTCAGAAAAGCTACGACGGCGTGACGCTCGTCGTGAAGGACCTCAACCTCGCAATGCCGAAGGGCGAGTTCCTTACGATGCTTGGCCCCTCCGGCTCGGGCAAGACCACCTGCCTGATGATGCTGGCGGGCTTCGAGACCGCGACCCACGGCGAGATCCGCCTCGGCGGCAAGCCGATCAACCAGGTGCCGCCGCACAAGCGCGGCATCGGCATGGTGTTCCAGAACTACGCGCTCTTCCCGCACATGACGGTGAACGAGAACCTGGCGTTCCCTCTCGAGGTGCGGGGCATGGGCAGGTCCGAGCGCGAGGCGAAGGTCAAGCGCGCGCTCGAGATGGTGCAGATGGGCGCCTTCGGCAGCCGCCGACCGGCGCAGCTTTCGGGCGGCCAGCAGCAGCGCATCGCGCTGGCCCGGGCGCTGGTCTTCGACCCCGGGCTGGTGCTGATGGACGAGCCCCTCGGCGCGCTCGACAAGCAGCTCCGCGAGCACATGCAGTTCGAGATCAAGCACCTGCACGAGAGCCTCGGGATCACCGTGGTCTACGTCACCCACGACCAGTCCGAGGCGCTGACGATGTCGGACCGGGTGGCGGTGTTCAACGATGGCGTGATCCAGCAGCTCGCACCGCCCGACGAACTTTACGAGCGGCCGCAGAACAGCTTCGTCGCGCAGTTCATCGGCGAGAACAACAAGCTTTCCGGAACTGTGGAGGAGATCGAAGGCGGGCGCGCGCTGGTGCGGCTGGCGACCGGCGAGCTGATCGACGCCACGCCGGTGAACGTGGGCCAGAAGGGCGCCAAGACGCTGGTGTCGATCCGCCCCGAGCGGGTGGAGTTCCGGCGCGAGATGATTCCCGAAGGCGCCCATATGATCGAGGCCGAGGTGCTCGAATTCATCTACATGGGCGACGTGTTCCGCACCCGGCTGCGGGTCGCGGGGTCGGACGACTTCGTGATGAAGAGCCGCAACGCGATCGGCCAGCGCCGGCTCGATCCGGGCCAGAAGATCACCATCGGCTGGGTGCCGCAGGACGCGCGCGCGCTCGATCCGCTTTGAGAAGATCCCCCGAAAGGGGCAGAACTAGCGAACCAACTTGGGAGATACTTGATGAAGAAGACTCTGATCCTTTCCACCGCCATGGCGGGATTCGCCTTCGCGGCCTCGGCGCAGCAGGTAACGGTGATGTCTTGGGGTGGCGCCTACGGCGAGAGCCAGGTGGAAGCCTACAACAAGCCCTTCGCCGAGATGAAGGGCGTGACCGTCAACATGGTGGATGCAGACAACCCCGCCACCCCGATCAAGGCGATGGTCGAGGCCAACAACGTGTCGGTCGACGTGGCCGACGTCGAGCTGTCCGACGCCGTGCGGCTCTGCGACGAGGGCCTCCTGGAGGTGATCGACCACGACGCGCTGCCGGCAGCGCCCGACGGCACGCCTGCCGCCGACGATTTCATCGAGGGCGCGCTGATGTCGGAATGCGCGGTGGCGAACATCGTGTGGTCCACCATATTCGCTTATGATTCCTCGAAGTTCTCCGGCGACGCGCCTTCGACCATCGCCGACCTCTTCGATCTCGAGGCCTTCCCGGGCAAGCGCGGCCTCCGCAAGGGCGCCAAGGCCAACCTGGAGATGGCGCTGATGGCCGATGGCGTTCCCGCCGAGGAAGTCTACGACATGCTCGAGACCGACGAGGGCGTGGAGCGCGCCTTCGCCAAGCTCGCGACGATCAAGGACAGCGTGGTCTGGTGGGAGGCCGGCGCCCAGCCGCCGCAACTTCTGGCCGACGGCGAGGTGTCGATGACCACCGCCTACAACGGCCGGGTGTTCAACGCCGCCATCTCCGAGGGCAAGCCGTTCGAGATCGTCTGGGACGGCCAGGTGATGGACTTCGACCTGTTCGTGGTGCCGAAGGGTGCGCCGAACAAGGACCTGGCGATGGAATACATCGCCTTCGCCACCGACACCCAGCGCCTCGCCGACCAGGCGAAGTGGATCAGCTACGGTCCGGCGCGCCTCAGCTCGGGCCCACTGGTCGGTCTCTACAAGGACGGTGCGACCGAGATGGGCCCGCACATGCCGACCGCAGAGGAGAACCTTGCGAACGCGCTCGTCAACAACTTCGAGTTCTGGGCCGACAACGGCACGGAGCTCGAGGAGCGCTTCAACGCTTGGCTGGCGTCGAACTGACGCCTTGAGACCTAGCCGGGGCGGCGGGCGCCACCGCCCCGGCCCTCAGCAGGGAGGCATGTCTTGGCAGAACTCACCGCAGGCACGCTGACAACGGCCGACGGCAAGCCGTTGAAGGCCTCCCTTGCCCGCGCCCAGGCCCGCGCGCGTCGGCGCGCATTGTTCCTGGTGCTGCCGCTTCTGGTCTTCGTGCTGGTTACCTTCATCTTCCCGATCGGGCAGATGCTGTTCCGCTCGATCCACAACGATTCCTTCTCCTCGAACATGCCGAACGTCTCGGCCTGGTTCGCCGCGACCGATCCCGGCACCGAGCCCGACGAGGAGGCCTATGCCGCGCTGGCAGCCGACCTGTTGCTCCTGCGCGAGAACCGTACCGCGGGCGAGGTGGGAACGAGGGTTAACTACGACCTTTCGGGCTCGCGCTCGCTCTTCACTTCCTCTGCTCGCAAGGCGGACGACCTCGAGCCGCCCTTCAAGGAAGCGATCATCGACGTCGACAAGGATTGGGACGATCCGCTGCTATGGCAGGTGATGCGTAGCGCCTCCTCGCCCTACACCCTGAATTTCTATCTCGCCGCCGTCGACCTTACCCGCGACGAGAGCGGGGGCATTACCACCGCCGACGCGCAGCGGCAAATCTACGTCCAGCTGTTCCAGCGCACCCTCGTGCTCTCGGCTCTGATCACCTTCCTGACCTTCGTCCTCGGCTACCCGATCGCGCATCTGCTGGCCACGCTACCCTTGCGCTACTCGAACCTGCTGATGATCCTGGTGTTACTGCCGTTCTGGACGTCGCTTCTGGTGCGCACCACCTCGTGGATCGTCCTCTTGCAGCAGCAGGGGGTGATCAACTCCACCTTGGTGGCGACCGGCATCATCAGCGACCAGAACCGGCTGGCGATGATCTACAACCAGACCGGCACGATCATCGCCATGACCCATATCCTGCTGCCGTTCATGGTGCTGCCGCTCTATTCGGTGATGCGCCCGATCCCGCCTTCCTACGTGCGCGCCGCGCGCTCGCTCGGCGCCTCGTCGTGGAAGGCGTTCCGATCGGTCTACTTCCCGCTCACCGTGCCAGGCATCGCCGCCGGCGGGCTTCTCGTTTTCATTCTCGCCGTCGGCTACTACATCACGCCGGCGCTGGTCGGCGGCGCCACCGGGCAGCTGATCTCGAACCTCATCGCCTATCACATGCAGGAATCGCTCAACTGGTCGCTGGCTGCGGCGCTGGCGGCGATCCTGCTCTTCGTGATCCTCGTGCTCTACTGGATCTACGACCGCCTGATCGGCATCGACAACCTCAAGCTCGGATAACGCCATGGCCGTGCCCAGCTACGCCTCGCCGCTCGAGAAGATCTGGTACTACGCCTACCGGGTGATCTGCGCGCTCATCTTCATTTTCCTGATCTCGCCGATCCTCATCGTGATCCCCCTTTCGTTCAACGCCGAGCCGTACTTTACCTTCACTCCGAAGATGCTGGCCTTCGACCTCGAGGGCTACAGCCTGCGCTGGTACGACCTCCTCCTGACCTTCGGGATGCAGGCGCCGGACGTGCCGCGCGACAGTTCGTGGTGGGCCGACGTGTGGAACAACGCGACGTGGGTGAAGGTGGCGAAGAACTCGGTCATCATCGGATTCTTTTCGACGCTCCTCGCCACCGCGCTCGGCACGCTGGCGGCGCTGGGGCTCTCGCGCCCCGAGATGCCGTTCCGACGCGCGATCATGGCCGTTCTGATCTCGCCGATGATCGTGCCGATCATCATCACCGCGACCGGGCTCTTTTTCTTCTACTCCTACACCGGGCTCGCCGGCACCTACTTCGGCATCATCCTCGCCCATGCCACGCTCGGCATCCCATTCGTGATCATCACCGTCACCGCCACGCTGGTCGGCTTCGACCACTCGCTGAGCCGGGCCTCGGCGAGCCTCGGCGCCTCGCCGACGCGGACCTTCTTCAAGGTGATCATGCCCTTGATCCTGCCCGGCGTGATCTCGGGAGCGCTCTTCGCCTTCGTCACCTCGTTCGACGAGGTTGTGGTCGTGCTCTTCGTTGCTGGCTTCGACCAGCAGACCATCCCGCGGCAGATGTGGAACGGCATCCGCGAGCAGATCAGCCCGGCGATCCTGTCGGTCGCCACGGTGCTGGTGATCGTCTCGGTGGCGCTCCTGACCACCGTGGAGATGCTGCGCCGCCGGTCCGAGCGGCTGCGGGGCATGTCGCCCGGCTGAGGCGCCTCAGGGCAGAAGCTCGAGCCAGAGCCAGGCGGTGAGGACGGTGGCGGCGGTGGCGAGCAGCACCGAGGAGGCCGCCACGCGCTTGGCCACGCCGTACATGTTGGCGAAAAGGTAGGCGTTTACGCCGGGCGGCATCGCGGCGGTCAGCACCGCCGAGCGGAACTGCTCGAGGCCGAGGCCGCTGGCCTTGCCGAGGGTCCAGACCGCGGCGGGGTGAAAGACCAGCGAGACCACGATCACGAAGGCGATGGTGCGAAGGTCGCCCTCGGGCCGGTAGCGGTAGAGCACGCCGCCGAGCCCGAAGAGCGCCGCCGGAAGCGCGGCGCGGATCATCAGGTCGAGCGCGTCGGTCAAGACGCCGGGGAGCGGCAGGCCGGCGAGGTTCACGACGATCCCGAGCGCGATGCCAATCACCAGGGCATTGGTGGCGAGCGATCTCGCGATGCGGATGAGGATCACGCCGACCCCGCCGCCGCGGTTCCGCACCACTTCCATGGCGCCGATGCCCACCAGGTAGCAATAGGGCGCGTGCAGCGCGACGATGGCGTAGTTGGCGGCCAGGGCGTCGGGGCCATAGGCACGCTCGGTGATCGGCAGGCCGAGGAGCAGCGAGTTCGAGAACAGGCAGCAGAAGCCGATGGCGATGCTGTCCTCCCAGGGCCGGGAGAACAGGAGCCGGGCGCCCAGAGTGCCGGCGAGGAAGCCGAGCGTGGCGCCGGCATAGAAGCTGCCCAGAAGCGCGAGATCGAAATCCTGGCCGAGGTCGAGCCCGGCGATGGCGCGGAACAGCAGGCAGGGGATGGCGAAGTTCTGCGCGAACTTCATCAGCCCGTCCACGGCAGCGTCGGAAATGAGCCCGCGCCAGACCGCGGCATAGCCGAAGCCGATCACCAGGAAGACCGGCAGGATCACCTCGAGGAGCGCGCTCATGGCCCGCGGCCCGAGCGTCCGCAGCGAAGCGAGGACGCGAGAGATCTCTTGGCGCCGCAAGGCGCCGCAATCTGATCATCCCGTCGCGGCTGTGCCATCAGTCGAGCTCGTAGGCGATGGTCATCCCGTCATGGGCGGGGGTGACGTTGGCCGGCGTCTCGGCCTCGACGGTGGCGTAGTCGAGGTCGATGTGCATGTTGGTCAGCACCGCGCGCAGGGGCCTGGCCCGCGCGATCCAGTCCAGCGACTTCGCCAGGTGGGTGTGGGTCGGGTGCGGCGTGCGGCGGAGCGCGTCGAGCACCCAGCAGTCGAGGGCCTTGAGCTCGGCCCAGGCCGCCTCGGGGATCTCCGAGACGTCCGGCAGGTAGGCGAGGTCGCCGATCCTGAAGCCGAGCGCGTCGGTCGACCCGTGCTCGACCGTGATCGGGCGGAGCTCGATCGGCCCGCCCGCGCCCTCGATCGTGAACGGGCCGCGGATCGTGTGCATGTCGAGGATCGGCGGGTAGGGGCTGTCATCGGGCTGGACGAAGGCATAGCCGAACCGCGAAAGCAGCGCCTCCTGGGTGTCGCCGTCGGCCCAGGCCGGCAGCCGCCGGCGCAGGTTGAAGACGATCTGGCGCAGGTCGTCGAGCCCGTGCACGTGGTCGGCGTGGGAATGGGTGAAGACCACCGCGTCGAGCAGGCCCACCCCGGCGCCGAGGAGCTGGGCCCGCATGTCGGGCGAGGTGTCGATCAGGACCCGCGTGGCGCCGGCTTCGTCCTCGCGGGTGACCAGCATCGAGCAGCGGGTGCGGAAGTTCCGCGGATTGGCGGGGTCGCAGTCGCCCCAGTGGCCGCCGAGCCGGGGCACGCCGCCCGAGGAGCCGCAGCCGAGGATGGTGAAGGCGAGCCGCGGCATCAGGCGGCCTTCGACCAGCGCGCGGCTTTGGCGAAGAGCCGGTCGAAATTCTCGCAGGTCCGGCGCCCGAAGTCGGGGTAGTCGAGCCCGAAGAGCTCGGCGCCGACCTTGGCGGTGTGGACCGTGTAGGCCGGTTCGTTTCGCTTGCCCCGGAACGGCGGCGGCGCGAGGTAGGGGGCGTCGGTCTCGACGAGGATGCGGTCGAGCGGGGCGGCGGCGAAGATCTCGCGCAAGGCTTGCGACTTCGGGAAGGCGGCGATGCCTGACATCGACAGGTAGAAGCCGAGCTCGAGCGCCGCGCGCGCGAGGCCCGCGCCCGAGGAGAAGCAGTGCATCACGCAGGCGTAGGGGCCCGCGCGATGCTCCTCGGTCAGGATCCGGGCCATGTCGTCGTCGGCGTTGCGGGCGTGGATGATGAGCGGCAGGCCGGTCCGGCGGGCGGACTCGATGTGGATGCGCAGGCTCTCCTGCTGCGCCGCGCGGGTCTCGGCTGTGTAGTGGTAGTCGAGCCCGCTCTCGCCGATCCCCACCATCTTCGGGTGCCGGGCGATCCGCTCAAGCTCGTCTGCCGTCGCCATCGGCTCCTCGTGGGCGCTCATCGGGTGGGTGCCGGCGGCGTAGAAGACGGGCGCGTGCGCCTCGGCGAGCGCCCGGACCCGGGGCTCGTGCCGGAGCCGGGTGCAGATCGTGACCATGCGGGTCACGCCGGCGGCCGCGGCGCGCGCGACGATTTCGTCCACCTCCCCCTCGAAATCGGGGAAGTCGAGGTGGCAGTGGCTGTCGACGATTTCGGGCAGGTCCGGCATGGGCTTCCGCTTAAGGCGCGGCGCGCTCGGCCGCCGTGGCGTCGATCTTCAGGAGGATATCGAGGATGAGCGCGGCAGGGTCAAGGTTGACCGCCTTGCCGTGGCGGGCGCGGGCGCCGAGGCTCTCCTGCGCCTCGGCCCAGGGCCGGGCGGCCTCGGGGCCGGGGGCGAGGCGGGCCAGGAGCGCGCTCTCGCCGGGCGCCGCCTCGGGCGGCGGGCCGTTGAGCGCGGCGCGGGCGGCGCGGGCGAGGAAGAGGTCGACGAGGCGCAGGATCAGGTCGAACTTCGGCTCGTTGGCGCGGCCCGTGGCGGCCTCGGCGAAGCGAATCGCGGCGGGGCGGTCGAGGCGGGGGCGGTAGAGGCCGACGAGGGCTTCGTAGAGCGCGAGCCCGTCGAGGTTGGTGAGCCGGATCGCCTCGCCGACAGAGCCGCCGGCGAGCTCGGCGAGGCGCCCGGGGTCATCGGCCTCCACCCCGGCCTGCGCGAGCGCCGCGGCCATGTCCTCGGCGCCGAGGGGCGCGAGGCGGAGCTCGCGGCAGCGCGAGCGGATCGTCGGCAGGAGCCGCGAGGGTTGGTGGCTGATCAGAAGCAGCACGGCGCGGGGCGGCGGCTCCTCGAGGATCTTCAGGAGCGCGTTGGCGGCGGCCGGGTTCATCTCGTCGGCGGCGTCGACGATCGCCACGCGGCGGCCGCCCTCGGTGGCGGAGAGGTGGAAGAACCCCTTGAGCGCCCGGGCGTCCTCGGCCCGGATCTGCGCCGAGAGTGCGTCACCCTTCTCGGTCGGGCCACGGCGGAGCAGGTGCAGGCGCGGTTCGGAGCCGGCGCGGAGGCGCCGGGCGACCGGGTGCTCGGGGTCGATGTCGAGCGAGGCAGGCGGCTCCGGGGCGCCGAAGAGGCCGGCCTCGGCCGTCGGTTCCTCGACGAGGAGGAAACGGGCGAGGCGCCAGGCGAGCGTGGCCTTGCCCACGCCGCGCGGGCCGGTGATGAGCCAGGCGTGGTGCAGCCGGCCTGCCGCGAGGGTGGCGAGGAAGGTCGCCTCGGCCGCCTCCTGGCCGATGAGGCGCGCGGTCTCGCGCGGATGCGGGGCGCCTTCGACGCGGTCGGGTTCCGGCAGCTCGGTCATAGCCGGGCGCGGGCCTCAGAGAGGATCTCGGCCGCCACCTCGTCCTCGGGCCGGTCGCCGTCGATCAGCACGCAACGCGCGGGAAACTCGGCTGCCAGCGCGCGGAATCCCTCGCGGAGCCTGGCCTGGAAGCCTTCGCCGAGGTCCTCGAAACGGTTCTCGCCCGAGCGGCGGGCGAGGCCGCGGGCAAGCGCCGTGGCCGGGTCCATGTCGATGACGAAGGTGAGGTCGGGCTCGAGCCCGATGACCTCGGCATGGAGGCTGTCGGCCAGCGGCCTGAGGTCGGCGCGGGCGGCGCCCTGGTAGACGCGGGTGGAATCGGCGAAGCGATCGGAGATCACGGTGTGGCTGGCCTCGAGCGCGGGGCGGATGGTCTTTTCCAGGTGATCGCGGCGCGCGGCGTTGAACAGCAATAGCTCGGTCACCGGCGACCAGCGGTGCGGCTCGCCTTCGACCAGGAGGCGGCGGATCTCCTCGGCGCCGGGTGAGCCGCCGGGCTCGCGGGTCCGCACCACATCGTGCCCTTCGTCGGCAAGGGCGGCGGCAAGCCGGCGAGCCTGGGTGGACTTGCCCGAGCCGTCGATCCCCTCGAAGGTGACGAAGCGGCCGCGCCCTGCCATCACCGGAGGCTCGCGGCCTCTCCGGCGAGCTCGGCTAAGAGCGCCTCGGCGGCGCTGCGCAGGCGGGTGAGGAAACCGCCGCGGCCGACTTCGGCCTCGGCGACGAGCGGCACCCGGCGCGGCTCCATGTCCTCGACCGTGATCACCAGCTCGGCCAGCGCATCGCCGGCGGCAACCGGCGCCGGAACCGGGCCCTCATAAACCACCTCTGCGCTGACCTCGCCCTGCACCACGGCGGGAAGGAGCAGCCGCACGTCCGCGGCCGGAACCAGACCGACGCGACGCTCGGCGCCCATCCAGACCTCGGCCTCCGCAAGCCTCGTGCCAGCCGTCGCCACGGTGCGCTCGACGAACTGGCGGAACGCCCAGTTGGCGATGCGCTCGGCCTCCTCGGCGCGCTCGGCCTCGGAGGTTAGCCCGGTGACGACGAAGACGATGCGGCGCTCGCCCTGCTTGGCGGAACCGACGAGGCCGTAGCCGGCCTCGGTGGTGTGGCCGGTCTTCAGCCCGTCGGCGCCCTCGATGCGGCCGAGAATCGGGTTGCGGTTGCGGTGGTTCTCCGGCGCGCGGCCGTCGAAGGCGAATTCCTCCATGCCGAAATAGCCGTAGTACTCGGGGAACTCCTCGATCAGCCGCACCGCGAGCACGCCAAGGTCGTGCACGCTCATCCTGTGGTTGGGGTCGGGCCAGCCGCTGGAGTTGGCGAAGGTCGAGGCGGTAAGCCCGATCGCGCGGCCGCGCTCGGTCATCAGCCGGGAGAAGGCCTCCTCGGTGCCCGCGAGGTTCTCGGCCACGACCACGCAGGCGTCGTTGCCCGACTGCACGACGATGCCCTGGATCAGGTCCTCCACCGTCGGCCGGTCGGTGGTGTCGAGAAACATGGTCGAGCCGCCCATCGCCTTCGCACGTGCAGAGACGCTGAACTGGGTTTGCAGCGTGACCCGGCCGTCGCGCAGCGCCTCGAACAGCATGTTGAGCGTCATCAGCTTCGACATCGAGGCCGGCGGCAGCGGCACGTCGGCGTTCTTCGAGAGCAGCACCGTGCCGGTGGTCTGGTCGTAGATCCAGGCCGACTGCGCCCGGGTCTCGAAGGCCGCGCGGGCGGGCAGGGCGAGCGCAAACGCGGCCAGGAGGGCGAGAGCGATCAGGCGCAGGTGGACGAGCATCCGTACAGGTCTCCCTTGCGGTTCGCGTCTCAGCCGCGCACCGGGTAGGCGTCGCGGTACCCAAGGGCCTTGGCTTTCTCCAGCATCGCGTCGCGCTCAGCCGCGCTGGAGGCCGGCCCGACCAGCACGCGCCAGTATTCCGTGCCGTTGCTGGTGGTCTCCCTGACCGTGACCGAGAGACCGGCGTCGCGCAAGCCCTCGGCCGCGGTGTTGGCGTTGGCCTCGGTACCGAAGATCGCTACCTGGATGAAGGGCAATTCCAGCCCACCGGCCGGCGGCGCCGCGGCGGCGGCCTCCGGCTGGGCGCCGTCGAGCGGGGCCACGGTGATGTCGTCCGCCGCGCCCGGGGCGGCCGCGTCCGGTGCCGGCCGTCGCGGGCGCCGTGGCCCGAAGGAGGTGGGCGGCCGGTCTTCCGGCACCGGCTGCGGCTCGGCTGCCGCCGCGTCGAGGGGCGCGGCATCGGGTGCAGCGGCGGCGGCCTCGGCCGCGGGTTTTTCGGCTTCGGCCTCCGCCGCCTCGGTGGCGTCGACGGGCACAGGCCGCGGACGGCGGCGGCCGAACGAGGTGGGCGGCGCGTCCTCGGGAACCGGCTCGGCCGCCGGGACACCGGCGGCCGAGCCGATGGCGGCTCCCGCCTGCCCCTCGGTCTCGGTCGCCGGCGTTTCGGCGGAGGCGTCCGTATCGGCCCCGGCGGCGTCGGCTTCGGCCAGAGCCTCTGCCGGAGGTACCGGTTCCGGTGCCTCCTCGCGCTTCAGCGCCACGACGCGCAGCGGTGTCGGCTGGCCAGCGAGGATGCCGAGCTCGACCGCGGCGTCCGAGGAGATTTGGATCCGCGGTCCGGGGTTCTCGCGCTCGCGCCGAAACAGAGCGCCGACGATCGTCTCGCCGTTCGACTTGTTCAGGATCATCACACGCTGCGGGTCGGTCACCGTGGGATGGGCGACCCAGACGCCGCCCAGCGAGGGGCGGCCGTCCCAGAGACCGTCCTCGTTGGCCTCGAACACCTCCGGGGCCTCGATGTCTCGCCCGGTGAACCGCGGGCCGCCGCCCTGGCCGGTGGCGTCGCCTGAATCCTGGCGCCCGGCGCCCTGTTCGCAGGCCGCCAATGCCAGGACCAGCCCAGCCAGGAGGGTCCACCGCCCGAACCTCGATCTTGCCATTCCTTGCCCCCGTATCGGCACGGGACCCTGCCCGCGCGCTCGCCGTTTTCGGCGCTTCTGCTCATCTACCGGGCGCGGCCGCCCGGCGAGCGGATACTACATGCGGTTCTGCGCCATGGAAAGTCCAGCGCGACCAGGCTCGGCGGTTTTCGGCACTTGCGCGGTGGCGACTTCCCGAATCGAGCACGTGCCGCTATGGGCGGGTGGGCCGGAGGAGTGGCAGAGTGGTCGATTGCACCGGTCTTGAAAACCGACGTGGGTGAACGCCCACCGTGGGTTCGAATCCCACCTCCTCCGCCACTCGCCCTCGCGAAAGCGTTCTCCCAATCCGGCCGCGGCCGGATTTCTCCGTTGATTTTGCGGGTTATGTGTGTGGGGCTGAGCACTGGCCTGGTCGCAAGGAGGCTAGATAGCGGTCTCTCAGGGCCGATATTCTCTGGACCTCATGACTGCGCGGGTTTGGTGAATAGCTTGCAAGCATCTGGAATTGTGATGTTTTTCCTAGGCCGCCTTGAACACTTCGACGCCGGTGGCGCTCGCCAAGACGGAACAGAAATCGAACGTTCGCTATTGCGGCCGTTCGCTCAGACACGCCCGACCGACCGCGGTGCGGACAAATCGGACGTTCCCCGGAAGGGGCCATTTCGACATTTCCGGCCCGGAGCGGACATTGATCGACTGTGGCCTCCGCTGCACTGCGGCATCAAACCTGCCTTTAGGTGCAGCCGCAAACGTGGGCGTTGGCCGAACTCACACTGTGCGAAACCGGCCATTCGCCACGAAGACAAGACGACATTCTCGAACGAGCACGGCTGTCGAAGGAGGATCATTTGTCCGTGGAAGTCGGCAGCCACGACCGATCCGCCTCGGCCTACAGGCCCGCGCGATCCGGTGTGGCAACGTCAGAGAAGCTCGGGCATGTCCCTATAGGCGGTGAAATCGTGAGTAATCTCACTGGACCAGAGGTCATTCTCCTCACCGTCGGAATAGGTGACAACCAGTGTCAGGTGCTTGCCACCGTCCCGCGCCAGAAAGCGTGCGGCGATGTCGATCGGGACGCGGATCTCCTTGCCCGGCGGCATGAAGCTGAGCCGGGACCAGAGGGGCAACGCGGTGATCTCGAGATCGCCGCCCATGCCGAAGATCTTGCGCCGGAACTTGACCGAGATGTCCCGGGCCGGCTGGCTGCCGCGATTGGTCAGCACGAACATGAACACGCCCCGCTCGCAGACGAGGTCGAGGATCACCGCTGGATCGGCGGTGCGACGCGGTCGCTTCGGCGGTCGCCCCATAAGCCGCATCCTACCATCGGCGCCCATTTCCCGCTATGCTGCTGGAAACGTGAGGATCAGCGATGCCACGCCGCGAAACCGACCCGCTGGGCGCCTACAATTTCCGTGTCGAAATCGATGGGCTGAACGTCGCGTTCTTTTCCGAGGTCTCGGGTCTCGAAACCGAGATCGACGTGATCGAGTATCGGACCGGCGGGGACTTGAACCACTTGCGCAAGCTTCCGGGGCTTCGAAAGTACAGCAACATCACGCTCAAGCGCGGCATCGTCCAATCCGACGATCTCTGGCAATGGCACAAGGCGGCGCTCGACGGCAACGTGGAGCGCCGCTCGGGCTCCATCATCCTCCTCGAGGACAATCGCGAGGAAGCCATGCGCTGGAATTTCTTCGAGGCTTGGCCATCCAAGTATTCGGGCCCATTTCTCCGCGCCACGAGCAGCGAAGTCGCAATCGAAACCCTGACGCTCGTTTGCGAGCGGATCGAGTTCGCCGATTAGCTCTGTCGAGGTTTCGGAATCCTGGTTCGACAATTGCCCGTCGGACCCTGGGATGCGTTGTTCTTACGTCGAGGCAATGGGGAACTCACCGCGTCTCGCCGGATTGTCATCGAACGTTGCCTCCGTAGCAATGAGGATGGCCGCGTCAAGCCGGGGTGCCGCGCACCAAGAGCGCGGGACGCGCGATGACGAGACCGAGGTCGGTTTGGTTGGACGGTGCATATCCTGGAAGGCCGCCCGTAGTTCCGAGCGCTGCCAGTCCGGCAAGGCCGCATGAGTGGCCGTGACGTGGCCGAAGCCGCGCAGGTGTTCGGCCCGAAGCTGCCGTGTGCCTCCTTGGTGATGTGCCGCGGCCCGGCACGCGAAGCGGTCGTCTGCGGGAAGTGCAGCGGCGCTTCGCAGGGGAAGGGTCGGCTTGGGAAGCGGATCGAACATTCGAACAGGTCAGCGAATCCAGATATACAGTTGGCATGGCGAAACTACGCTCCCTCTGGTTCGGCGAGTTGACCCTTGGCGAGGCATTCTGGACGTGGGCGATCACAATCGGGCTCCTCGTGAACGTGACGACCAGCGTACTTTTTCTGACCATGATCGTTCTTGACCGGCCCTGGGCGGCCCTGCTTCTGGGATATGCCCTGTCCGTGCCTTACAACCTGTTGGCTACGGTCGGAGTCTGGCGCTCAGCTGCGCAATACCAAGGCCCCTCCGGCCACGCTGATCTCGCTCGTTTCACTACCATAATTGTCATGGTGCTGCTGACTGTCACGTAACATCGGTCCGAGATGCGCTATGGAATGCCCGCCATTAATGGCCCTCAGCTGCCGTTGGCCATCAACCCACATTGCTGCGCTGCGGCCCATCGAAGCCGCTATTCAATGCGAACGCAGAACGCAGTTGGGGCCGAATGATCACATCCCGGAACATACCCAGCCTTCGTCAGACCGGGTTCCATATCCTTGGGCGCGAACCCGCTCGAAGCCGCTGTAGGCCATTCCGATCGAAGGCGGGCGCCGTCGCTGCGCGGCCTGGTCCTTGCCAACCCGTGCCAGCACTACCCGCACCCTGGCGACCTGCAGTCTCCCGTGGCGCTCACTGTCGTCGTCGCATGGGCGTAAACGGATGACCAGCCTAAGACTTCCTGCGACGGGCTGGTCTGTAAGTCCAACGTGCAACGGCATGCGCAGAAAAATCTTCTTGCTTAGTCCAGGGATCGGAGCGGTAATCCGAAACGTCGGGAGCCATGCATGTCGAACGAACTCATCTCCGAGTTCCGAGCGACCCAGGCAGCGAAGTCTTCGCCGCTACTCCCGAGGACCTTGAGTCAATCGCCGCAAGAATTGTCCCGCCGTTCAACCGCAATGGAGGTTTGGCATGATCGTGGTTCGCTTTAAGGTGCAGTGCCAGCCGGGCAAATCGGCGCCGCTCGTCTCGGCCTTCAAGGAGGTGATCGTCGCCAGCCGGGGGCTCGATGGCGTTCTCAGCTTCGATATCGGACAGGATCTGTCGGACAGCAATGCCTTCATCGCCACCGAGGTTTTCCGAGACAAGACGGCGCTCGAGGCACAGGAATCGCTCGAGGCAGTCCAGAAGACGATCAGTCTGCTCAGCGACATCGTGGCCCAGCCGCCCGAGGCGACGATCTACCACGTCTCCAAATCTGAGCCTTGGGGCTGACGGAGCGACTCTGTCCGTTGTGGAATTGCTGTTTCTCGCTGACACGCGGCCACAACCTTGCCAAGAGAAGCCACACTTGATCCGTGGTTCTCAATTCGGCCAGCCTTACATGGCGCCGAACTGCTAGATCGGTGAATGCGACCGCGACCTGTACTTCGTAGAGGCGATCCGCTGCGCGTAGCAGGCTCGTCGGCGAGACGTTCCGTGCGATCAAGGCGCAAGCGCCTAGGACACCTTGGTCAACAAGACGAAGTCCCGGGCGCGGCAACGGCAGCTGCTCGCCTCCGTCCGAGCCGAGAAGGTGTCTCGCCGATCACAGGTCGGTGTGCGAATGGAGCATCTGCGGGTGCCCCGAGCACAGTCGGCGTTCGGATCATGACTCTCTGGACGGGAACAGAGCGATGAAGCCGTCTGGTGTTCGTCGTCAGATGATTTGGAACACGAGGGCCTGATCTGGAACGGAGGCTCTGGCTCGTTGGTGATGCAGTCTATGCCGCGGTCTGGCGATGCAGCAAGCGGCGCTTCTCGATGGTGCTGGCTTTGATCTCCCCTCG
>JBFKAV010000068.1:0-18179 GCA_041621405.1 Paracoccaceae bacterium | reverse complement strand
CCATCGCCCACCCCGATGATCACAACTTGTGACTTGGTCATCGTAATCTCACGCGCTGATCCTCACCCGGATCTTGACCCGGGAATACCTATGAAATAGGTGATATTTGCCTGAGCGGGTATGGTGAAATGGTATCATGAGAGCCTTCCAAGCTCCAGGTGCGGGTTCGATTCCCGCTACCCGCTCCACAAAACCATTTCCGACAGATTCCCGATAAAATCCGCCTAGACGCCGCTCTAAGCCATTGAAGAGAATTGGTTACATGGAGGTAGCACGATAGCCTTCCAAGCTCCAGGTGCGGGTTCGATTCCCGCTACCCGCTCCAGCACATTATTCCCGACGGGCTGCCCGCAGAAGTCGCCCAGACGTATCTCCAGACCATCGATGATAAACGGTGATCTGGATGCAGAGCACTTGCCTTCCAGCTTAAGGGCCCGGCAATGCTTCCCATCCCCCGCTCCAACCTCCCAGGACCAGAGGTCGCTTGCCGGCCCCGGCCCCTCCCGCTAGAGGGGGCAGGCGAAGGAGGAGCGGCATGGCCCGTCGGCCCAATGTGAGCGAGGAAGACCGCGACGGCTCGAAGCGGATCGGGGCGCTGGCGGGGCTCTGGCCGTTCGTCGCGCCCTATCGCGGGCTGGCCATCGCCGCCGTCGTCGCGCTCATGTTCACCGCCGCCGTCTCGCTGGTGCTGCCGATGGCGGTGCGCCGGGTGGTCGATGGCTTCAACACCGAGGATGCCGCGCTCCTCGATCAGTATTTCGGCGCCGCGCTCGCCATCGCCGCGCTCTTCGCGCTGGGCTCGGCCACCCGGTTTTACATCGTCAGCCGGCTCGGCGAGCGGGTGGTGGCCGACATCCGCAAGGCGGTGTTCGACCGCATGGTGGGGATGAGCCCGGCCTTCTACGAGAAGATCATGACCGGCGAGGTCCTGAGCCGGATCACAACCGATACCACCCTGATCCAGTCGGTGATCGGCTCCTCGGCCTCGTGGTTTCTCAGGAACGCGCTGATGTTCCTCGGTGGCCTCGCGCTGATGCTGGTCTCCTCCGGCAAGCTCTCCGGCCTTGTCCTGCTGATCGTACCGGCAGTGATCCTGCCGATCGTCCTTCTCGGCCGTCGCCTGCGGGTTCTCTCGAAGGAGACGCAGGACTGGATCGCAGCGTCGTCGGGCAACGCCTCCGAGGCTCTGCTTTCGGTGCAGACGGTGCAGGCCTACACCCACGAGGCGGCGAGCCGGGACGACTTTGCCGGGGTGACCGAGAAAAGCTACGTCGCCTCGGTGAAGCGCGTCGTCACCCGCTCGGTGATGACGGCGATCGTGATCTTCCTCGTCTTCGCCGGGGTCGTCGGCGTGCTCTGGGTCGGCGCGCGCGATGTGCGTGCCGGCGTCATGACCCCGGGCGAGCTGGTGCAGTTCGTCATCTACGCGGTGATGGTGGCCTCCTCGGTGGCGGCGCTGTCGGAGATCTGGGGCGAACTGCAACGCGCCGCCGGCGCCACCGAGCGGCTGGTGGAGCTGCTGCACGCCACCGACTCTGTGCAGGACCCGGCCCACCCGCGTCCCCTGCAGCACCCGGTCGGCGGCGAGGTCGGCTTCGAGGCGGTGCGCTTCCACTATCCCTCGCGTCCCGAACAGGCCTCGCTGGACGGGGTGAGCTTCACCATCCGCAACGGCGAGACGGTGGCGCTGGTCGGCCCGTCGGGCGCCGGCAAGACGACGATCCTGCAGCTCCTCCTGCGCTTCTACGATCCGCAGGAGGGCCGGGTGACGATCGACGGCATCGACCTGCGCGAGATGGCCCGCTCCGACTTCCGCCAAGCGATCGCGCTGGTGCCGCAGGACCCGGTGATCTTCGCCGCCACCGCGCGCGAGAACATCCGCTTTGGCCGGCCCGAAGGCACCGACGCCGACGTCGAGGAAGCGGCGAAGGCCGCCGCCGCGCACGATTTCCTTTCCGCCCTGCCGCGAGGCTACGACACCTATGTGGGCGAGCGCGGCGTGATGCTCTCGGGCGGCCAGAAGCAACGCGTCGCCATCGCCCGCGCGATCCTGCGCGACGCGCCGATCCTGCTTCTCGACGAGGCAACCTCGGCGCTCGACGCCGAGAGCGAGCGTGCGGTGCAGCATGCCATCGAGACGATGAGCTCGGGGCGCACCACGCTGATCGTCGCCCATCGGCTCGCCACCGTGAAGCGGGCCGACCGGATCCTCGTCTTCGACCATGGCAGGATCGTCGCCGAGGGCACACACCAGACGCTGGTGGCCGAGGACGGGCTCTATGCGCGGCTTGCGCGGCTGCAGTTCACCGAGGGCCTCGCCGCCGAGTAGCGCGCGCTTGCCCGCGGACCGCTTTCCTCCCATTGTCGGTGGCAATCGCCGGGACACCGCGGCGGCCGGGAGGGAGGACCCGATGGGACGATTTGGCAGCTACGCCGACCGCGACGCCGTACAGGCCGAAATGCCCTGGGCCGAGCGCGAGGTGCCGTCGACGATGTACGACTTCCTCGCCGCCGCGCGGGAGAAGTGGGGCAACCGATCGGCGATCTCGTTCCAGATCCTCTCCGACCCCGGATCGAAGTCCGTGACGCTGACCTGGGCCGAGGTGCTGAGCCGCGTGACCCAGGCCGCGAACCTGTTCCGCAAGCTCGGCGTGGGCGAGAACGATACGGTGGCCTACCTCTTGCCCAACTGCAACGAGACCGCGATCGCGCTTCTGGGCGGCGCGGTGGCAGGGGTGGTGAACCCGATCAACCCGCTCCTGGAGCCCGAGCAGATCTCTTCGATCCTGCGCGAGACCAAGGCCAAGGTGCTGGTCACGCTCAAGGCCTTCCCGAAGACCGACGTGCCGCAGAAGGCCGCCGAGGCGGTGCAGTTCGCGCCGAACGTGAAGACGGTGCTCGAGGTTGACCTCAACCGATACCTCACGCCGCCGAAGAGCTGGATCGTGCCGCTGGTGCGGCCGAAGAACCCGCGCGAGCACCGGGCCGACGTCTACGACTTCAACGCCGAATGCGCGAAGATGCCGGCCGACCGGCTGACCTTCGAGGACCGCAAGGACGACCGCGTCGCCGCCTATTTCCACACCGGTGGCACGACGGGGATGCCGAAGGTCGCGCAGCACCGGGTCTCGGGCATCGTCTACAACGGCTGGCTCGGCGCCAGGCTCCTGTTCGACGAGACCGACGTGCTGTTCTGCCCGCTGCCGCTCTTTCACGTCTTCGCGGCCTACCCGGTCCTGATGTCCTGCATCGCATCGGGCGCGCACATGGTCATGCCCACCCCCGCCGGGTACCGCGGCGAGGGTGTGTTCGACAATTTCTGGAAGCTGATCGAGCGCTGGCAGGTGACCTTCCTGATCACCGTGCCAACGGCGATCTCGGCCCTGATGCAGCGCCCGGTCGATGCCGACGTCTCGACGCTGAAGACCGCGATCTCGGGATCGGCACCGCTGCCGATCGAGCTCTACAACCGCTTCAAGGCGGCGACCGGTGTCGAGATCTCCGAAGGCTACGGCCTGACCGAGGCCACCTGCCTGGTCTCCTGCAACCCGATGGACGGGATCAAGAAGGTGGGCTCGGTCGGCATCCCGATGCCCTACACCGACGTCAGGATCCTTCAGCTCGACGGCGGGGGCGAGGTCGTGAAGCAATGCGGCGTCGACGAGGTGGGCGAGATCTGTATCGCCAATCCCGGCGTCTTCGAGAGGCACACCTATCACGAGGCCGACAAGAACAAGAACCTCTTCGCCGAGCTGCGCTACCTGCGCACCGGCGATCTGGGCCGGCTCGACGCCGACGGCTACCTCTGGATCACCGGCCGCGCCAAGGACCTGATCATACGCGGCGGTCACAACATCGATCCCGCCGAGATCGAGGACGCGCTGGTCGCGCATCCGGCAGTGGCCTTCGTCGGGGCGATCGGCCAGCCGGATGCCTTCGCGGGCGAGCTGCCCTGCGCCTATGTCGAATTGGTGAAAGGCGGCGAGGTGACGTCCGAGGCGCTGATGGACTACGCCAAGCAGCACATCCGCGAGCGCGCGGCGATCCCCAAGCACGTCGAGGTGGTGCCGGAGCTGCCGAAGACCGCCGTGGGCAAGATCCTGAAGAACGAGCTCAGGAAGCTCGCCGTCGGCCGGGTCTATGCCGAAGTGCTGGAGGAGGCCGGGTTCAACGCGCGTGTGGTCGAGGTCTACGAGCACAAGACGAAGGGCCTCGTCGCCCGGCTGGAGCGCATCGGGGCTGTGGATGAGGAGGCGCTGGCGAAGACGCTCGGCGAATTCACCCGGCCCTGGGAATGGGCCGACTGAGGCCTTCCGCGATCCAGAACGGCCCCGGTTCCGGGCGCCGGCCCGGGTTCTAGGCCGCCGCGCTGCGGCGCAGCGGTCACACCCGGCGGAATGGGGCCGGAAATGCCAACACGTGGTTGCCGAAGCGCACGGAGTCTGCCAAATGTAGTCGTGCCTGCGCGCCGGCGCGTCTGCCACGCGGCGGCATGGGAGTTGGGCCTGCGGAGGGCCCTCGCGATCCGGGCCGTAACTGGCGCGATCGCGGGGCGATCCGCCCCGGTTCCCTTGCGGGCGAGGTGACGTGCTCGACCGAAACTGCTCGATTGATAGCCTGGGGGACAGAATGACGATCCACTCGCCGGCGGGGCCCGTTCCGGGCGCCGCTGCCAAGCCCAAGAGGCGCATGCGTGCGGCGCTTCTGCTCGCGACGGCGCTCGCGGGCTGTACCAACGTCGGAACGGCCAATTTCTCGACCGCCCCGAATGTCCCGATCGCCCGGAACTTCGCGGCCTATAGCGCGGCAACGCCGGGCATGGTCGACGATGGCTGGATCCACTCCTTCCGCAGCGATGTTCTCGTGCGGCTGGTCAACGAGGCCATCGCCAACAACCAGGACCTGCGCGCCGCCTCGTTCCGGGTGGCCGAGGCCAGGGCGATCGCCCGCCAGGCCGGCGCACCGCTCTACCCCAGGGTCACCGCCTCGGTGAACGCGGCGGACGCCGGCCGCCTGGAGGTCAATGGCCAGCCCGAGCCGGTCGACAACACCGAGTCACGCCTCGACATCGCCTGGGAGGCCGATCTTTGGGGCCGCCTGCGCGGCCGGCGCGAGGCGGCCTACCTCGACGCGGCTTCCGAGGTCGCGGTGTTCGAGGCCGTGCGCCAGGCGCTGGCGGCCCAGGTGGCCACGGCCTTCTTCCAGATTGCCAGCGATGCCCGCCAGCTGCAGCTGGCGCGCGAGGAGCTGAGCCTGCGGAGCGAGGTGCTGAACAACGTCGAGCAGCGGATCGGCGCGCAGACGCTGCTCGAGGTCGACGGCAACATCGTCCGCGCCAACGTCGCCCGGACACGGGCGTTCGTGGCGGAGACCGAGGGCAACCTCGCACGCTCGGCGCGGGTCCTCGAAGTGCTGCTCGGTCGCTATCCGTCGGCCGAGCTGCGTAATCTCGGCGGTCTGCCGGGGATGCCGGCCTCGGTTCCGGTGGGCCTGCCCTCGGAGCTCCTGGAGCGGCGGCCGGATCTGGTGGCGCGCGAGCGCGCCGTGGCGGCGGCGTTCCACCGGGTGCGCGAGGCGCGGGCAGCGCGCCTGCCGGCGATCACGCTCAGCGCCGACCTCGTTGGCGAAGGCGGCAACCTGGGCGACTCGCTCGACCCGGTCAACATCATCTGGACCATCGCCGGCGGCGTCATCGCCCCGCTGTTCCGCGGTGGCGAGCTGGTGCAGGAGGTGAACATCCGCAACGCGCGCCAGGAGACGGCGCTGGCCGAGTACGGCGCCGCGGCGCTCAGGGCCTTCCAAGAGGTCGAGGACGCGCTCACCAACGAGCAGGTGCTGAGTCGCCGCGAGGCGCAGCTGAGCCGCGCGGTGAGCGAGTTCAACCGCGCCGTGTCGTTCGAGCAGCAGCGTTACGAGGCCGGCGAGATCGATCTCACCCGGGTGGAGGACGCGGTGCTGCGCTTCTTCGAGTCGCAGCGCGATCTTTCCGATGTCCGGGTCGCGCGGCTGCAGAACCGGGTGGCGCTGCACCTAGCGCTCGGCGGCTCGTTCAGCCATCGGCCGACGCAGGAAGCGGTTGCGACCGCGAGCGAGGCCGCCGACGGCTAACTGCTGTTCGGGAGCGAGTGGGAATAGAGACTGCGGCGGTCGGCCTCGGGCCTGGCCGCCGCCAGCGTTTCAGGAGCTGCGGCTGGACGTCAGCGCGAGCGCCAGATAGACGACCAGCGCTGCGGGCCCTGAAAGAACCATCGCAACCAGCGCCGCCGTCAACAGCTGCAGGCCACCGGCCAGCGCCGCGATCAGCACAACGGGAAACGTCAGCGCGCCGATAACGACGAAGGCGAGGGGCATGGCCCCTTCCAACGGTCCGCGGGCAGTGTCCGACGCCCTTCCCCGTGCCGCGATGTTGAGTTCCGTCACATCTTTGTTCATGATTCGTGAGCTATCCGGCTCAGAGCTTACGATTGTCCTCGTATGACGCATTTTACACCTCAAATCACGGCGTTTCTGCAATTTGGTGCATTAGGCTCGCTAATGACAACCGATAGTTGCAATCCCGCCACCGCGCCACGGGCGCCTTGTAACCCGTCGTCACGAGTTTTCACTCGAATTGCGGCATTCTTGTGGGCAACTCGTTAACAAAGCGTTCTTTTTTGGGGCAAGCGTCTTGACGGCCCGATCCGTTTTCCTGAACCCCTCCGCTCGGGCACGGCGCAGATAATCGCGCAGTCCGACCCGAAAGACAGCGGCAATTGTTGGCCGCGGCAATCGAAAGCGACTTCTTGCCGAATTGGCCGGGCGAACCGCCGGTAATCCGCCGATGGCACCGGGCGCGCACCGCCTGGGCCGAAAAACTGAAGGGAACCCAATGGGTTCCCTTCGGGCACTCGTCAATCCTTTCCGCGGGCCCGCAGGCCCGCGGTTACAAACTCAGTAGCCCGTGGCGCGAAACACGACCCGGATCGTGGCCAGGATAATCCGGAAGTCGTTGGCCATGGTGACGTCTCTTTCGTAGGCGTCGTCGAAGGTCGCCCTGGACGCGAACGAGCTCGCGTTGCGGTCTGAGACTTGCCACGGCCCGGTCAGGGCGGGGCGGAGCAGGTAATAGGCGTGGCCCGGATAGAGCGGCTGCTGGTCGGGCATCATCGGGCGCGGGCCGACGAGGCTCATGTCGCCGCGAAACACGTTCCACAGCTGCGGCAGTTCGTCCAGCGAGAGCCGGCGCAGGATCTGGCCGAAGCGGGTGATCCGCGGGTCGTCCTGGAGCTTCTGCTTAACCTCCCACTCGACCCTGGCCTCCGGGTTCTCGGCCAGGTATTCGCTGAGCCTGCGGTCTGCGTCCGGCACCATGGTGCGCAGCTTCCACATCCTGAACAGGCTGCCGCCGCGCCCGACACGGAGCTGCCCGTAGAATGGAGAACCGCCGTCCAGCATCACCCCCAGCGCACACAGCGCGACCATCGGCAGGACCGCCGGCATCGCCAGCAGGACGAGCATTATGTCGAGCAGGCGCTTTCCGCCGTTCCGATAGAAGCCGCGACGGACGGGCGCGATGAATAGTGCCGGGTTATCAATATCAGAATAAATAGAAAAGTCGCTTGGCCGACCAGACATTCGGCAGACCTCCAAAGACGCTGCTACCTTCACCTCCGTGCTGCTCGCACACCCTGTCCGCATGTCTACGGGTGCCGCGGAACTCCTGCCTCAAACATCTTTTTTCCATGCTTTCGTCATAATAGTGAACGTCTGGGCGGTGGGCTTCAAGAGGATTCCCGGCCGATGCAAGAATTCTCTTGCATGACATTCGTATAAGTTGAATCTCGTAGATTTGACTAATCCTTAGCTTGTGTCTGCGTTAACGCAACATGAACGCCATCCGATGACGTGCCCTGGTTCTTTGCACCAGTGCAGGGTTCCCATTGGTTGAGGGCCGATATCCACAGAATCGCTCCCCCAACGGTCGCGATCGCGACTCTCGAACGGCAATTGCCGCAGTTCCAAATGCTTTTTACGCTGGGACCGCAGGCGTGAAGGGAGGGCGCTTCCGCAACCGGATCGACGTGGCATGGTGCTCTGTCGCGCACCACACGCAGCGGTAGTGTTTCACGCGGACTCCTGTTTCGAGGATTGTGCCGGCCCCGTGAACGGATGTGCAGAAAACCTGAACAGTTTGTTCCCGTCGAGGTTCGCCAATGTGTGCCGCCGGAGCGCGCCGTGGCGGTCGGTGGCGACAAGCGGGTGGCGGAGCGGCGGGCCGACGCCGGGGCATTCCCTCTCGGCCTTCGGTACGAACTGGTCGCCGAGTCCTGCTCATGGTGATCCGGGCGGCCCCGCCCGCTCCTCATGAGATGGCTTGCGCGGACAGCTGGTTGGCGCAGGCGCTCAAGTAGGGCTGAAACAGCCCTGTGAAGACCAGCGGTGCACCCGTCTCGGATGCGAGAATCACGTTCGTCGACGTCGCGAACTTCAGGATGATGCTGCTGTCGATCTCGGCGAGCCGGCCGCTGATGAAGGGCGCGTTTCCAAGCCCCAGACGGTACCAGCCATTGAGCAGCCGGCCGGAGAGCCCCTTCTCGAGCACGAAGCCCTCGTAGACCTGGGCGAACTCGATTGCCGCCTCGTGCGCAGCGTATTCGGGGCCGTAGACCCTCTCGATTACCTGAAGTGTACGGGCGGCCACGCCGCCGCGGCCGAGCCCGCGAAGCGCGGCGCCCCCGAGGCCGGCCGCACCGGCGGCGGCTGCGAGCAACAGTGCCTTGCGGCGCGTCAGTTTCATGCCACCACCTCCGCGGCACGCAGCGACAGGGCGGCGATCGTCAGCGAGGGATTGGCCGGCGAGCAGGTCGGGAAGGCGCCAGATCCGAGCGCGAAGACGTTCGGCGCCGCGTGGAGCCTGAGGCGGCCGTCGACGACCGCGTCCTCCGGTGACGGCCCCATCCGGTGGGTGCCCTGGATATGCGCCTGCGAGGGCAGGAGGGGCGAGACCTCCACGCTTTCGATCTCGTCGGGGATGATGCCGGGCAACAGCGCGACGGCCCGGTCGAGTCCGCGGAAGGCGTAGTCGTGGAACCCGGTCCATTCGATCACCGGCTTGTCCTCCTCGAGAATCACGCGGTTCTCCGCCTTCGGCAGGTCCTCGGCGATGACGCGCAGGTGCAACCGGTTCGCCCAGCGCCCAGGCTCTGGCCGGATCGCGGGCGGGGCATTGATGTTCTCGATCAGCACGGCCGCCGCGTCGGAGCGATCCGCGCCATGGTAGAAATGATAGCCGTGCGACGAATCCGACGTTCCGCCGAAGAAGTTCTTGAGCGATCGGGTGTCGATGAAGACGTCCTTGGCCGCCTCCTCGTGCAGGTAGCGGCCAAGCGCCTCGTTCGCGACGCCGGATCTGATCAGGATCGCCGCGTTGAAGATCGCGTTCGTGCCCAGCCCGAAGAACCGCGCCTTGAGCGAGGTCTCCTGCCCTTCGCCATCCCGTACCCGGGCGGCACGGGCCGTCCCGCCCTCGATGTCGAGCCCGACGAGCTCGGTTCCAAGCAGGAACGATGCCCGCGGATGGGTCAACCGCTCGAAGCCGTTGAGGATCGTGAACTTCGCGTCGACCGGACAGGTCGCGCAGACTCCGTTGGCGCAACAACGAGCCCGCGATCCGCCATTCGCGCGCCCAGTCGGCATCGGCACCCAAAGATCGCTCGAGGCGAAGAAGGCCGTGTCCGACCGCGACGGCGGATGAGGCGGATAGGGGAAGGCCGCGCTGCGGGGAAGGATGTGCTCCGAGTTGCCGCCGGCGACCTCGATCAGGTTTTCGGCCTGCGTGTAGAAGGGCTCTAGCTCGGCGTAGTCGACGGGCCAGTCGCCAGCCACCCCGAAGCGGCTCTTGAGCGAGAAGTCGTCCGGGTGCAGCCGAGGCGCATCTCCCCACCAGTAGTTCGAGTTGCCGCCGAGCAGCGTGAACGCCGGCCAGTCCTTTTCGTGGCCGGAGCTGTTGCGCTGGAGGATCTCCTCGCGAACCGCCCAACCCTTTTCGACCTGCTCGGAATGGGGATACTCGCCCCCCTTCTCGACGAAGAGGACATCGAGCCCATCCGGAAGGCCGTGGCCGAAGAACATCGACGCGAAACTGGTGCCCGCGAGGATGACATCCCACTCACGAGCGCTCGCTTCGGCAAGCGAGATACGCTTCATGCAATTCCTTTCCCCGCCCGCGCAATTCCTCCAGAATCGCGAAGGCCTCTGACGACATTAGAGCTTAACGCATTGGCAGGGAATCGTCACCAGCGATTGGCCTTTGCATTCGGGTCATTCGCCGTGATAATTCAACATAAACAGTGTATTGATTGGAAACAGATTGGATCGGAATCGGCGCACTGCGGATTTGGAGGTGAAGGGATGGGATCTCGCAGGGTGTTCCTGACTCGCCGTCGCGTGGCAGGTGCAATCGTGGCGATACTCGCCGTCCCGCCGCTCGCCAGAATCGCACTGCTCCGCCTGAAGGACAACCCGCTGCCGCGCGTGGCGGCGCCCGAGCCGGTCCTGATCGGCCGCTGGCTGCTTGATGCCAGCGACCTCGCCGGGGGGCCGGGTGGATGATCCTCGACGCGCGGACAGGGATCCCGTCTCTCGAAGGCCGCTACGATTGCTGCGTTGCCGGCGCCGGACCGGCGGGAATCACCGTCGCGCTGAAGCTCGCCGAGGCGGGGAAGCGTGTGGTGCTGCTCGAGGCGGGCGACCGCGAGGCAACGCAGGAATCCCAGGAGCTCTACGCCGGCGAGATCCTCGGGCTCGACTATTACCCGCTCGAGGCCCCACGGCTGCGCTACCTCGGCGGCACCACCGGGCACTGGGGCGGGCAGTGCCTGCTGCTCGACCGCGCCGACTTCGAGCCGCGCGAGGACGTGCCGCTCAGCGGCTGGCCGATCGGCTACGACGATCTCGCGCCCTACCAGCCCGGTGCGGCGCAGCTGCTGCAGACCGGCGAGTTCCCCGCCGAGGTGCGCCGGCCCGCCGACAACACCGGCACGATCGACGTCGTGACCCAGCGCTTCAGCTCGGACCGCGCCTTCTATGACGTGGGCGGCAACGAGCCGGTGCGGTTCGGCACCCGCCACCTGGCCGACCTTGAAACCTCGGACCGGATCGACCTTGTGCTGAACGCCAACCTCGTGGGATTCGGTTTCGACACCGCGACCGGCCGGCTCTCGGTGGCCAAGGTGCGAAACTACTCGGACGGCGCCGGCGAGGTCGCAGCGGACCTATTCGTTCTGGCAATGGGTGGCATCGAGAATGCCCGGGCGCTGCTGCACCTCAACGAGGAGGTTCGGAACCTCTTCGGGAACCAGAACGGCATGGTCGGACGCTGTTTCATGGAGCACCCGGTAGTCCACCATGGTGCCTACTTCATCACCAAGCGGCTCTACTCGCACTCGCCCACCTGGGAATTCGAGCGCCTGGTTCGCCGCGCGATCCCCGAACTCCTGCTCAGTCCCTCGCCCGCGCAGCGGCAGCAGAACGGCTGGCTCAGCGCGACCCTGCGGCTGGAGCGGCTGAACCGCAGGGCGCTCAGCGACGCGGAGACCGGCGAGGCCGCGTTCGTCAGGGATCTGACCTTCGACGAGGACTATTTCCTGACCGGCCAAAGCTGGGTCCTCGGCGAGCAGGCGCCGAACCCGGCCAGCCGGGTCGTGCTGACCGACCGGCGCGACCGGTTCGGTCTGAGGATCACCGGGCTCGACTGGCGGCTTTCGCCGGTCGACGTCGAGACCCTGCGCGGCACGACCATCGAGGCGGCGAAGTTCCTGATCCGCTCAGGCCTCGGGCGGATGCAGATGGAGCCGGCCCTTTGGGAGCGTGCGGCAGACCTTCCCATCGAGTATTCCAGCCACCACATGGGCGGCGCGCGGATGTCGGAGACGCCCGCGACCGGCGTCGTCGACGGCGACTGCCGGGTGCACGGGGCGGCGAACCTCTTCGTTGCAGGCTCGGCGGTGTTCCCGACCAGCGGCCACGCCAACCCGACCTTCACCATCGTGCAGCTGGCGCTGCGCCTCGCCGATCACCTGATCGCCGAGGCGGCCTGAGGCGTCAGCCGACCTGCTCGGCGCGCAGCTGGTCGGCCAGCCGGTCGGCCGGCAGCTCGATGTCGTCGTAGGTGAGCACCCGGTCCTTCGGCACGTTGCGCTTCAGCCGGCAGCCTTCGGCCAGGCCCATCGGCAGCAGCCCCTCGCGGACGGCGACATCGGCGTTCTCGCAAAGGCCGTAGGTCATGTACCAGCCGATGCCGTCCAGCGTGTCGCCTGCGGAAAGATCGGTCTTGGCGGTGGCGACCACGTCGACCACGTGGCCGGCGTCCGGCGAAACCGTGCGGTCGCCGAATAGCGCGGCGCGGGCGATCGTGGTCGGCGCCTCGAGGTGGCAGAGGTGGTAGGGCGTGTAGAAGGTGTAGAACGGACCTTCGCCGAGCTTGTAGAGCTTGAGCCAGTGGGTCTGCAGCGGCTCGGTCTCGTAGCCGATGCAGAACACACCCGGCGCCGGCTCGGCGCCGACGATGTAGTCGACGATGCCGTGCTCGATCATCTGCTCGGGCGGGTAGTGGCCGACCGCCTCGTGCACGGTCTTGCAGTCGGGCCCGTAGAGCCCGCGCTTGCCGGCGCGGAGGCCTGTGGCGTTCGCCACCAGCACCATCTCGAACGACATCTTGGTGCCGTCGGCGAATGACGCCGCCATGTGCGGCGTCAGGCCCGTCCGGCGCGAGAAATCCTGCTGCGTCGTCGGGTTGCGGTAGGCGTCGTGCAGGCCCTTCATGTTGCCGAGGCAGACCGGGCGCACGCCCAGGCCCTCGACGAAGCGGTAGAGGTTCATCATCACGCCCGGCTGGTCGCCGTCGGAATCGGTGATCAGCACGCCCGCGGCGTCGGCGCGCTTTTTCAGGACCGGCCCGATCGTGCCCTGCACCTCGGCGTTCATGGTGACGATGGTCTTCCCGTGGGCGATGGCGTCGAGGATCACGTGGGTGGCGTATTCCACCGAGCCGGTGACCTCGTGCACCACGTCCACGCCCTCGGCGCGACTGATGAGCGTCGGGTCGGAGGTGATCGCGGGAACGCCGGCCGCGATGGCCGCGTCCATGCCCTCCTGCGTCGTCACCTCGCGCACATCCTTCGCGCCGGCGTCGCGGAATGCCTTCTCGGCGCTCGCCAGCGTCCGGTTGCAGATCGCCACCACCGTCATGCCGGGCGTGCAGTTGGCGACCTGGTAGGCGATGGCGCGGCCCATCGCGCCCGCGCCGATCATCCCCACGCGGACCGGCTTGCCCTCGGCCTCGCGCGCCTTCAGGGCGTTGTCGACGATGATCATTTCACTATCTCCGGCTTGAAATCGGGCCACTCGGCGTCCTTGTCCGAGATCACGGTGGGCGCCAGCGGCCAGTCGAGACTGAAGAAGGGGTCGTCCCAGCGGAAGCCGTCGCCGTGGCCGGGCGAGTAGGGGGCGGTGACCTGGTAGGTCAGCTCGGTATCGTCCTCGAGCGTCTGGAAGCCCTGGCCGAAGCGCTCCGGCACGTAGAGCATCGTGCCCGAATCCGCGCTGAGCCGAACGCTCGTCCATTTCAGGAAGGTTGGCGACGCGCGGCGAAGATCGACGATCACGTCGTGGATCGCACCGCGGGTGACCCGGAAGAGCTTGCACTCGGCCAGGGGCGGGTGCTGGAAGTGGAAGCCCCGGAGCGTGCCCTTGGCGCCGTTCTGGATCACGTTGATCTGCGCGATCCTGGTGGAGAGGCCGGCTTCCTCCATCTCGCGCTCGCACCAGACCCGGGCGTTGTAGCCGCGGTGGTCGCGGATCTTCTCCATCTCGATCAGGTAGGCGCCGTCTAGCGGCAGCGGCGTGAACTTCATCTCCGCATCTTCCTTCCGGTTTGCCCCGGCGTCAGGCGTGGAACGGGACGACGACTTGCGAGCCGTGGGATTCGAAGCCCACCTGCATCTCGACGAGGCCGGGCAGGCTGTCGCGGATCGCCTGGTGGCTTTCCGGCGGCGCGAGGAACATCAGGAAGCCGCCGCCGCCCGCGCCGCAGAGCTTGCCGCCCCAGGCGCCGGCCTTGCGGCCCGCCGCGTACCAGTCGTCGATCTGGCTGTTGGTGATCATCGAGGCGAGCCCGCGCTTCAGCTGCCAGGCCTGGTCGAGGAACTCGCCGCAGCCGGGCACGCCGATCGCCTGGTCGGCGATCAGCCGGTGCAGCTCGTGCGCCTGGTCGCGCATCCGGCAGAGCTGCTCCATCTTGGCGGCGGTGTTCTTGCTCTGCTCGGACAGGACGGCCGAGGTGTCGCGCTGGTGCCCGGTCCAGAACATCAGCATCGAATCGAAGAGCGCCCCCATCGGCCCGACGCCGTTCATCGACAGATGCTCCACCGTCACCCCTTCGTCGGGCTTGAAGGTGAAGAGGTTCATGCCACCGAAGGCGGCGGCGTACTGGTCCTGCTTGCCGATCGGCTCCTTCAGGACCTCGATCTCGATGTGGCAGGCCTCGTCGGCGAGCTGGCCCGGCGAGACCCGCTCGCCGCGAAACGCGTGGAGCGCGTTCAGGAGCCCCACCGCGAAGGACGAGGAGCCGCCGAGGCCGGTCGAGGCGGGCACGTCGCCCACGGTGGAGACGTAGATCGGCGGATCGATGTTCAGGAACTTCAGGCACTCGCGCGCGATGTTGTTCTTGATCTCGTCGATCGTGTCGACTTGCTCGGAGACCGAGTAGTTGATCCGGATCGGCTCGAAGAACAGGTCGCTGTGCCGCTTCACCGTGACGTAGACGTAGCGGTTGATCGCGGTCGAAAGGCACGCCCCCGGCTCGCGGTGGTAGAACTCGGACAAGTCGGTGCCGCCGCCGAAGAAGCTGACTCGCAAGGGCGTGCGGGTGACGATCATGCCGCGGTCGGGATTGGAGCCCCGGTCAACCATGCCGCAGGCCCCAGTCGTAGGGGATATCCTTGGTGAAGGGGTCCATCCTCAGGATCTCCTTGGGGTCGTGCGGATGGGTGGCGGCGTTGGCGAGGATCACCTGCTTGTCGCCGTAGCCCTTGTAGCCGTTGGCGATGCCGGGCGGGATCTGCACCAGCACATGGTTGTCCTCGCCGAGATACACCTCCATCAGGTTGCCTTTGGTGGGGGAATCCTCGCGGAGGTCGTACATCACCAGCTTGGCGCGGCCCGAGAGCACGGCGTTGTTCACCGTCATGTAGGTATGGATGTGCCAGGCCTTGATCGCGCCGGGCCAGCAGGTCGAGAAATAGATCTCGCCGAACTGGATGAAATGCGGGTCGGTGGCCTTGAGCATGTGCATGATCTTGCCGCGCTCGTCGACGATCTGCCGCAGCGGCACGACCTTGACGCCGTCGATGTTAGGTTCCGTCATCTGAAATCCCTTTCCCTTGATACTCGTCACGACGTCCAGTGCAGCTTGTTGTCGAGCTGCTTCTCGCTCAGGAGCTTCCGCAGCCATTTCAGCCGGGTGAAGCGCTCGCCCTTGTACTGGTCGTAGGTCAGCCCGATCTTCTTGAAGGTGCTGGCGAGCTCCTCGGCGCCGGTGCGCGCGTTCCACTTCCACTCGAACTCCGGGAAGGTCCTGGCGAACTTGGCGAACGAGGCCTTGTAGGTGCGCTGGTCGGCGCCCGGCTTGTTCAGCACCTCGAGCGTGCAGCCCGGCACCGCTTCGGAGGCGATCGTGGCCAGCTCGATCACCTGGTGGTTCAGGTGGTCGGCGCCGTTGTTGAAGGCCTGGTTGTGGATCTTCTCGACCGGCGCCTCGAGGATGTGCCGGAACGAACGGGCGACGTCCTGGACGTGGATCACCGGGCGCCAGGGCTTGCCGTCGGAGAACACCTCGACCTTGCCGGTGGTGACCGCGGCGGCGGTCAGGTCGTTCAGCACGGTGTCGAACCGCATCCGCGGGCTGATGCCGTAGATCGTGCCGTTGCGGATGTAGGTGGGCGAGAAGCCATCCTTGGCGATTTCGACCAGCGCGCGTTCGCTCTTCACCTTCGAGCGGGCATACTCGGTCTTCGGGTCGAGCGGCGAGGACTCGTCGACCTCCCCGGCCTCCGACATGCCGTACATGATGCAGGAGGACGAGAACAGGAACCGCCGCACCCCGGCGTCGCGGGCCATTTCGGCGAGCCGCACGGTAGCGTCGTGGTTGATGTCCTCGGTCCAGCCCTCGTCGAGGTTCCCGATCGGGTCGTTCGACAGCGCTGCGAGGTGGATGATGCCGTAGAAGCCCTTGATGTCCTCCGAGGTGACGTCGCGGATGTCCTTCTTGATCTCGGGGATCTCCACCTCGTCGGGCACGAGCGTGCATTCATTGAAATAGCCGGTGTCGAGCCCGATCACATCGTAGCCCGCCTTCACCAAATGCGGGGCCATGACCGAGCCGATGTAGCCCTTGTGTCCGGTCAGCAGAATGGGCCTGCGAGTCGTCGCCACGTGTTACCTCCTGAGAATCAGTTCGGAACGATCCCTGCCACGATATCGAGCAGGGAGCGTTGATGGGTGACAAGTTCGAAAGGGCAGCCGGCGGCCTCGGCCGCCTCGCCGTCGCGTTCGTCGTCGCCGACGAAGAGCGTGCGCGTCAGGTCGAGATGCCACTCGCGCTGGGCCTGGTGCAGCATTCCGGGCTTCGGCTTGCGGCAGTCGCAGCCCTCGTCCCAGTCGTGCGGGCAATGGTAGATCGCGTCAACCCTGCCGCCCGCGGCCTCGATCTCGGCCATCATCTTGCGGTGCACGGTGGCAAGGTCGTCCTCGTTCATCGCGCCGCGGTTGATGCCGGCCTGGTTCGACACGAGGATGATCTTGTAGTCCGCCTCGTTCAGGCGCCGCAGCGCCTCGAGCACGCCGGGAAGGAAGCGGAACTCCTCGGGCCTGGTGATGTACTGGGCGCGGGGCGCCTTTTCGTTCAGCACGCCGTCGCGGTCGATCAGGATCGCCGGGCGGCGGGCGAGGAAATCCTCGGTGACCGGCAGCCGCTCGAGGTTGCCGACACTGTAGTAGCGGTGCTCGGACCAGTAGGCGCCCAGCCGGTGCTGCTGGGCCAGGGGCGGATAGACCGCCTGCTCGAAGAGCTCCTGGTGCGCGGGCAGGAGCGGCATCACCACCTTCTTTTCGAGGATCGCGTAGGAGATCTCGATGCCCTTCAGCCCCGGCGTCATGCGGCCGCGGTCGAACACCGTCACGAAGCCGTCCTCCCCCACGATCACGCTGTCCTTCGAGAACTTGTCGGCGTTGGAATAGATCGTGACCTGCCCGTCGGCGCCCGAGGCGAGATACTTCGCCCACATGTCGTCGAACCGCATCGGCCAGTAGTTGTCGCAGTAGAGCAGGAGAAAGGTGTCGTCGATCATGTCCGCCGCGTGCTGCACGCGGTAGGCGGTCAGGTCGTCGGCGTCGGTGATGTCGTATTCGATCTTCACACCGAGCCGCGCGCCGTCGCCGAAGTGATCGGTGATCACCTCGGGCAGGTAGCCCAAGAGCATCAGGACGCGCTCGAACCCTTGATCGCGCAGCATCTCGACGATGTATTCCAGGAACGGACGCCCGTGGAACTCGACCATCGGTTTCGGGCGGGTGAGGGTAATCGGCTGGAGCCGTGTTCCCCGCCCCCCCGCGAGGATCACGGCCTGCCTCGGACGGGGTCGGCTCATGCCTTCGGCGACCCCGCGGGCCGGTCGGCCATCAGGCATTCCTTGATCAGGTCGACGACGAGCGAATGCGCGGTTTCCACCGGACCGTAGGCGCCGACCGGCGATGGCAGCCAGACCGAGGCGTCGACCATGTCCTTCAGCTTGCCGCCCTTGAAGCCGAGGATGCCGATCGAGGTCACGCCGACCTCCTTGGCGAGCTCGACGGCGCGCACCAGGTTGCCGGAATTGCCGCTCGTCGAGATCACGATCAGCACGTCGCCCGGTTCGGCGAAGTTCTCGATCTGGCCGGCGAAGACGCGGTCATAGCCTTCGTCGTTGCCGAGCGCGGTGAGCCAGGAGACGTTGTCGCTCATGGAGACCACGCGCATCGGGCGCATGCCCGGGGTCTTGGTGGCCTTGCCGAGGTCGTTGGCGAGGTGGGTGGCGGTCGACGAGCTGCCGCCGTTGCCGGCGACGTAGATCATCGCGCCCGAATCGCGCGCCTTGCGCAGGATG
>JBFKAV010000067.1:0-18541 GCA_041621405.1 Paracoccaceae bacterium | reverse complement strand
CTGGAGATGACCGCCGAGCCCCGCCCGCTTCTCGCCGCCGCCTGGATGCTGGGCGCCATCGCCTCGTTCACGCTGATGGCGGTGGCCGGCCGCGCGGTTCAGGCCGAGATGAACTCCTTCGAGCTGATGGCCTGGCGCTCGGCGATCGGCTTCGCGATCATCGCGGCGATCCTGGCGCGGAACGGGTTTGCGCAGGTGCGGACGGCAGTGCCCTGGCTTCACGTCAAGCGCAACGTGTTCCACTTCGCCGGCCAGAACCTCTGGTTCACCGGGCTGATGCTGATCCCGCTCGGGCAGCTGGTGGCGCTCGAGTTCACCAACCCGATCTGGGTCGCGCTCCTGGCGCCGCTGCTCCTGGGCGAGCGTTTCACGCCGCGGCGGGCGCTGGTGGCGGTGCTCGGCTTCGCCGGCGTCCTGATCGTGGCCCGGCCCGGCGTGGCGCCCTTGGAATGGGGCCACGCGGCGGCCCTCGGCGCGGCGGTCGGATTTGCCCTCAACACGATCTACACGCGGCGGCTGATGGCCCATGACAGCGTGCTCTGCGTGCTTTTCTGGATGACGCTGAGCCAGGCCGCGATGGGCGCGATTCTCGGCGCGCCGGGCGGCATCCCGCTGCCGACGCTCGCCACCCTGCCCTGGCTGCTGGTGGTCGGCGTCACCGGGCTTTCGGCGCATTACTCGCTGACCTCGGCCCTGCGCCATGCGCCGGCGACCATCGTCGCGCCGATGGAGTTCCTGCGGCTGCCGGTAGTCGCGATCGTCGGCGCGCTGGTCTATGCCGAACCGCTGATGCTCAGCGTCTTCGCAGGCGGCGCGGTGATTCTGGCCGCCAACGTCCTCAATCTCACGCGCCGGCGCCGCCGCGGCGACCGCGGCGTAACCGCATCATGAGGGATCTTCCTTTCGCCGGAACCGACTGACCGATTGACCAGAAACGGCCGGCGTCGGTAGATGCCTCGACGACTCGAACACGGGGGAGAGAGATGGGGCGTGTTCTCACTACGGTTGTGGCATTCGCGCTGACGGCCGGGGCCGCGGTGGCGGGCGGCGTGGAGCGCTCGACGCAGTCGGTGGCGATCCTTTTCGAGGAAGGCACCTACGCCGAGCTCAACTTCGGCTACTTCTCGCCCGACGTCAGCGGCGCGCTCGGCGTCCCGGTCGGCCCGTTCCCGGCCGGCTCGCCCTCGGGCGACATGGCGCCGAGCTACACCACCCTGTCCTTCGGCTACAAGCGGGCCCTGAACGACATGATCGATCTCGCGATCATCGTCGACCAGCCGATCGGCGCGGATGTCAACTATCCCGGAACCTTCGGTCTGGCGCCCTATCCGCTCGCGGGCACCACGGCCACGCTGGAATCGTATGCGGTCACCGGCCTCCTGCGCTACAAGCTGCCGAACAACTTCTCGGTCTATGGCGGCCTGCGCGCCGAGCAGGTGCGGGGCGTGGTCTCGATTCCCTTCGTCGGCGGCTACACGCTCCAGACCAACCGCGACCTCGAATACGGATACGTCGTCGGCGCCGCCTGGGAGAAGCCCGAGATCGCTGCCCGCGTGGCGCTGACCTACAACTCGGCGATCAGCCACACGCTCTCGTCGATCGAATTCGGCGCCCTACCCGGCAGCTTCGTGACCGAGATCCCGCAGTCGCTGAACCTCGAGTTCCAGACCGGCATCGCCGCCGACACGCTGCTCTTCGGCTCGATCCGCTGGGTCGAGTGGTCGGCCTTCACGATCGACCCGCCGTTCTACCCGCTGGCTGCGCCGCTTGTCTTCTACCAATCGGACCGGATCACCTACAACCTCGGCCTCGGCCGGCGCTTCAACGAGACCTGGTCGGGCGCGGTGATCCTCGCCCACGAGGCCTCGAACGGAGACACCACAGGCAACCTTGGGCCGACCGACGGCTTCTCCAGCATCGCGCTTGCCGCGACCTACACCCAAGGCAACATCAAGATCACCGGCGGCATCCGGTACGTAGACATCGGAGGCGCGACCACGAACATCGGTGCGCAGTTCGGCAACAACTCGGGGGTCGGCGTAGGCCTCAGGGTCGGCTACAGCTTCTGAGGTGCGTCAGAGCGCAGGCGAAGGCCCCGCCCCGGCGGGGCCTTCGTCATTCCGCCTCCCAGCGCCAGAAGCCCCGACCCGCCTCGGCAAAGCCGCGGTCGAGCACCATCATGTGCACCGCGTCGGCGCCGTCCACCAGCCGCGCCTGGCGGGCGTAGCGGTAGATCCACTCCAGCACCGTATCGGTGGAATAGCCACGCGCGCCGTTGATCTGGACCGCCACGTCGGCCGCCTTGTGCAGGAGGTTCGCGACATGGACCTTGGCCATGCTGATCTCGGTTCGCGCCCGGCTGCCGCGGTCGAGCGCCCAGGCGGCCTTCATCACCAGCAGCCGGCCCAGCTCGATCCCCATCGCCACCTCGCCCATCATCATCTGCACGCTCTCGCGGTCGGAAAGGCGGACGCCGAAGCCCTCGCGGGTGGCGGCATAGTCCGCCGCGACCTCGAGGCAGCGCTTGGCGAGCCCGAGCCAGCGCATGCAATGGGTGAGCCGCGCCGGCCCGAGCCGGATCTGGGTGAGCTTCAGCCCGTCACCCACTGACATTAATAGATTTTCATCCGGAATCTCCAGCCCATCGAAGCTGAGCTCGCAATGCCCGCCATGCTCCTCGGGCCCCATGATCCCGATCCGCCGCACGATCTCCCAACCCGGCTGGTCACGGTGGAAGAGGAAGCCCGAAAGCCCGCGCCGCGGATCATCGGAAGTGCGCGCGATCAGGATGAAATGCGCCGCCGCCTCGGCCCCGGTGATGAACCACTTGCGCCCGGTCACCACCCAGCCGCCGCCCCGCCTCTCGGCCAGGGTGCGGATCATCGTCGGGTCCGAGCCGCCACCCGGCGCCGGTTCGGTCATTGCGAAGGCAGACCGGACTTCGCCGGCGACGATCGGTGCCAGCCAGCGCGCCTTCTGTTCGGGCGAGCCCACCTGCTCCAGCACCCGCATGTTGCCGTCGTCGGGCGCAGCGGCGTTGAAGCAGACCGGGCCGAAGATCGAGCGGTTCATCTCCTCGTAGAGCACCGCCTGCGCCACGAAGGGAAGCGCCGGGCGGCCCTGCCAGGGCACCTGGAAGGCCCAGAGCCCTTCGGCCTTGGCCTCGGCGCGAAGCTTTTGCAGCGGCGCCTCGGCGATGTTGCCGTGGCCGTCCCAGCTTTCGGGCCGCGCCTCGTGCGGCAGGACGCGCTCGGCCACGAAGGCGGCGACGCGCGCCCGAAGCGCCTCGGTCTCGGTCGGAATCGTGAAGTCCATCGCCCGCCTCCCGCACTGCGCCGCCGAGCCTAGCCGCCGGTGCCCGCCCCAGGCAACGGCCGTGGCCCGAAGGCCGCGCTCGGGAAAATCCGCCGGCGCCGCCCTTGACCCAGGCCGGGCTTCGGGCAGAGGCTTCAGGGATCGGCCAGCGCGCCGGAAGATGCGCGCGGCCCGAGGCAGAAAGGCAAGAAAAATGGCCGAGCAGAGCCAGATCCCCCACCCGAAGTCCGATCAGACCCCATGGCAGCCGCAGCAGGCGGGCGCGGCCCCGCGCGCACCGCAGTCGGCCTGGGAGGCCGCGGCGCCGCGCCTCAAGCGCGCGACAGCCGAGCCCGACCCGAGCCCGATCACCGACTGGGCCAGCATCTGAGGCTTGCGGGCCCCGGCCCGGCTTGGGAAACTCGGCCCATGGCCCGGCCCGTCTCCTCGATCCGCAACCTTGGCCCCGCGACGCAGGCTGCCTTCGCCCGCGCCGGGGTGCACTCCGCCGAGGAGCTGATTGCGCTTGGCCCCGATGAGGCCTACCGGCGCCTGCTCCTGGCCGGTGAGCGGCCGCATTTCATCGGCTACTACGTGATGGTGATGGGCCTTCAGGGCCGGCCCTGGAACGACTGCAAGGGCGCCGAGAAGGCGGCACTTCGGGTCCGCTTCGATGCGCTGAAGGCCGAATGCTGCGGTAACGGCCGCGGCCGCATCGAGGCCGCGCTCGATGCCATCGGCGTCGGCCGCCGGCGCTGAGGGAAGCGCTCGGCGGCAGGCTGGTTCAGGATGCGGCGAAGACCAGGCGGTCGAGCAGGAAGGGCCGGTCCGGCGAGGCGCCTTCGCGCGGCGGTCGCGCCATCGGCCGGCGCATGAAGGCGCGCAGATCCTCGGCGATCAGAGCGCGCAGCTCGTCCTCGCTGAGCCCGTGATTGAGCCCGTCGATCTCGCCCTCGGCCTCCGGTTCGACGACCTGGTCGGCCTCCGGACGCCGGCGCCAGCGTGCGGAAACGCCACGAAGTTGCCCAAAACCGGCCCGGTTTTCCGCCGCACTCCCTTGAAATATTGCTTGCATCCCTTCCTCCACGAGTGGTGAGCATCGGATTACTACCATAGGTTGCAATCCGAATCCAGACACAATTTTGCCTTGTGTGCCATGGAGAGCTCAGGACCAACTCAGCGGGGAGAAACGTCCAGCCAGATGCCGTCCTTGCCGCGCACCGTGAGATGCGCCACCGGCACCGGCGTCTGCCCCTCGACCGGGGCGAAGCGGTAGGCGCCCATGAGCGCCGAGAGCAGGAGCACCCCCTCGGCCATCGCGAAGCCCGCGCCGACGCAGACCCGCGGGCCGGCCGAGAACGGCATGTAGGCCGCGCGCGCGCTCTGCCGTCCCTCCCCGGTCTGCCAGCGGCCGGGGTCGAATCCGTCGGGGTCGGCCCAGAGCCGCTCGTGCCGGTGCAGGTGCCAGGGCGAGAGCACGATCTGGCTGCGCCCTTGCACGGTCCGGCCGCGGAAATGCTCCTGCCGGGTCGTCTCGCGCACCATCATCGGCACCGGCGGATAGAGCCGCAGCGCCTCGCGGAATACGTCGCGCGTGTAGCCGAGCCGCGAGAGGTCGGAGAACGACGGCGCGGCGCCGAGGCCCGCCGCCTCGTCCGCCACCCGCGCCTGCGCCTCGGGGTTCGCGGCCAGAAGCCAGAGCGCCCAGGCCAGCGCCGAGGCCGAGGTCTCATGGCCGGCGAGGAAGAAGATCGCGACCTGGTCGACCATCTCGGCGGTCGAGAAGCGTTCGCCCGAGACCGGATCGACGGTCGTCATGATCTTGGTGGCGAGGTCGTCGGGCGCCCTGCCGGCCTCGATCTCGGCCATTCGCGCTGCGGTGAGCCCGGTGATCAGCCGGCGGATCTCACGCGCGGTTTCCCGCGTGGCGCGGCGGTGGAAGCGTGGCATCCACGCGGGCAAGGGCAGGAAGGCCGCGAGGTTCAGGATCGGCTGCGTGCGCTGGTGCGCACGGAAGGCGCGGAACACCTCGGCCGCGACCTGGCTTTCGATCGGCAGCGAGAACAGCGTGCGGAAGATCACGTCGGCCGCGGCGTGCGAGGTCTGCGCCTCGATCTCCACCCGGCCGGTTGGCATCCGCGTCACCGCAGCTTCGGCGGCCGCGCGCATCGCCGGGAAGGTCTCGCGCAGCCGGCCGCGCTCGAAGGCCGGATCGATGATCCGCCGCTGCCGCTCCCATTCCTCGCCGTTGGTGACGAAGACCGAGCGGCCGAGGAGCGGCCTCAAGCCCTCGCCGATGCGGTCCGATTTCGGGAAATCGTCGGGGCGTTCCTTCAGCACGAGGTCGAGCAGCGGCGGATCGTTAACGAGGTAGCTGCGGAAGAACGGGGTGCGGAATTCGGCCATCCAGGCCCGGTAGAGCCGCGCCGGCTGGGCCGAGAGGATGTCGGCCCGGAAGAGGCAGAGGTAGCGCCAGAGCGAGACCCGGTCCGCGCGCGCGGGCGGCTTCGGCGGGGTCATGGGGCCCCCCTCACGCCGCCATCGAGGTATAGCGCGAGGCCGGCGCCTCGATCCGGCTTTTCGACGGCGCACGCGAGGCGAAGCGTTGGGCGAGCGTCAGTGGCCCGGCGGTGACGCGGAAGTAGTCGTAGTCGCCCGGCTCGCCCGGGAGCGCGTCGAAGGCGCAGAGATACTGGAAGTGGAGCCGGAAGAATCGCCAGCGCAGCCGGGCCCAGGTTTCGGGGCGCAAGGTCTGGGTGAAGGCAGCCGACAGGACCAGGGGCCAGCGCTTGCGCTCGGGCGCGACGCCGGAGACGGAAACCGGATCGCAGAGCGCGAAAGCGCAGCCATCGCCCGGGGCGGTGACGTCGACCCAGGCGATCTCCTCGCGCTGGCTGAGGAAGTGGAGGTCGGACCTGAGCCGGCCGGCGCCCGGCAGGAACGAGACCATCGGCACCACCTGGCCGAGCGAGAGGAAGGAGAGCGCTGGGCGGCCCGTGGGCACCCTGCCCGCGCGGATCAGGTCGGCCAGCACCGAGACGGCGAGATGCGCGCCCGAGGAATGGCCAACGACCAACACTTCGTCGACGTCCTCGGAAAGTGCCGCGGCGATGCGGTCTCTGAACGCCGCCAGCCGAGCCTCAAGCTCCGGCGGATAGGCGCCCCGCCACGCGGCGGAATAGGCGTAGTCGAGCAAGAGGTAATAGGCGAAGAGCCGGTTGTCCAAGCGGCGGAAGAGCGACAGCACCGGCCAGACCACGAGCAGCCCAAGCCAGGGGAAGGGCGTCGGCAGCGCCGGCGCCAGCGCCGCGCCCGTGAGCCGGGCCGCGAGAAGCGCAAGCGCGAGCTGGCCGAGGAGCATCCCGACCGGGTAGAGCGCCGCGATCACCGGCCCCTTGCGGAGCCGCATCAGGCGAAACAGCGCACCCGAGCTCGCATAGATCCAGGCGGTACGGAAGAGCTGGCCGTAGGTCGCCGGAATCGACTGGCCCATCGAGACGCGCACAAGGTCGGACCAGACCAGGACCTCGATTTCGGTCTCGACCTCGGCGCCCCCGATCACGGCCCGGACTTGCCAGCCATAGGGCCCCTCGCGGCGCGGGCTGATCCCCAGCGTGTAGCCGGAAAGCGCGGCCTGTGCGGCACCCTCCTTGCGGTAGAGCTCGCGGTATCGGCGCGGGTGGAACGGGTCGTAGCCGGGTATGTAGAACACCCGGCGCCTCGCCACGCTGCCCTCGGTTTCCGCCATGCCCGGCCTCCTCGGGCGAGCTTAGCGGGGCTTGGTTAACGAGAACAGCCTCAGCCGAGGGCGGCGAGGCCCGGGAAGGTCTCCAGGAGCCACCAGGAGAAAGCCGAGAAGGCACCGGTGGCCATCGCCACGCCGACGCCGACGAGGAGCGCCCCCATCGCCTTCTCGATTTCCCCCATGTGCCGGCGGAGCTTCGCCATCATCCCCTGGGCCCGGTCGAGGAAGCCCGCGACCAGGAGGAACGGCATCCCGAGCCCCAAAGCGTAGGCGGCCAGCAGCGTGGTGCCGCGCGCCACGCTGGCCTCGGCGGCGGCGAGCGAGAGGATCGCGCCGAGGATCGGGCCGATACAGGGCGTCCAGCCGAAGGCGAAGGCAAGGCCGAGCACGTAGGCGCCGAAGGCCGAGCCGCCGCGGTCGCCGGCGTCGAGCCGGACTTCGCGGTTGAGGAGCGGGATCCGCAGGATGCCGAGGAAGTGGAGGCCGAAGAGCACGATCACCACGCCTGCGATCCGCGCCAGCCACACCTGGTGGGACAGGAACAGCTGGCCGATCCAGGAGAAGGTGAAACCGAGGAACAGGAAGACGGTTGAAAGGCCGAGCACGAAGAAGGCGGCCGGCAGAAGCGCCCGGCCGCGCCCGGCAGAACCGGACTCGGATAGCGAGATGCCGCCCATGTAGGCGATGTAGGGCGGCACGATGGGAAGCACGCATGGGCTGAGGAACGACAGCACGCCGGCCGCCAGCGCCACGAACAGCGCCGGCATGAGGGCCGCATCGATCACGTCAAAGCCGAACATCGCCAGATCCCCTATCCCGAAACCGCATAGCGCGCCCGGCGCGCGGCGTCACGCGCGCCGCGCTCACAATGCCGTTGTGGGGATGCGAGCGAGGGGCGAACCGCCGGGCACCGAGGCCCGGCGTTCCCTTGTCGTCTTGGGTCTCAGCCGCGCAGGCTCCACCAGCCCTTGCGCTTGGGCTTGTCGTCCTCGGCCGGGGCCGGCTCTGCGGCCACCGGCTCGGGCTCGCGCGCGGGCTCGGGAGGCGCGGAAACCGGCTCGGGCGCCTCCGCCTCTTCGGGCACCGCCTCCGGCACGGGTTCGGGCTCCGGCTTCGGCGCCTTGGCCCGCGACTTGCGCGCGGGCTTCTCCGCCGGTTGTTCCGCCTCGGCCGGCGCCTCGGGGGCAGCCTCCGCACCCGTCGCCTCCGCCGTCTTGCGGCGGCCGCGGCTCACGCGCTTCTTGGGCTTCTCCTCGGCCTCGGACTGGGTTCCGGGCTCGGCAACGGACTCGGCTTCTGCCGGCGCAACGTTCGAAGCCTCAGCGGCCTCGACCTCCTCGCCCTTCTTGCTCTTGCTCCGGCTGCGCGAGCGGCGCTTGGCCCCCGTTTCGGCGGCTTCGGCTGCCTCGGGTTCGGGTTCCACCCCGGCAACAGCCTCCAGAGCCTCGGCCCCATCCCTCGTCTCGGCGCCCGCCTCGTCGCGGGACCCGCCCCGGCGGCGGCGGCGGCGGCGGCGCTTGCGGCGCCCGCCTTCGCGGCCCTCGGCCTCGGGCTTCGCCGCCTCTGCTTCCTCGGCGACCTCCTCCTCGACGACCTCCTCCTCGAGATCGGCGAATTCGGTCGTGTCGACCGACACCACCGGCGCAACCGGCGCCACCACCCGGGTCGCGGTCTTGAACTTCTCGATAGAGTAGTCGGGCGAGATCAGCATCGGATCGGACTCGATCCGGATCGACATGCCGTAACGTCCCTCGATCCCGGCGATGTGCTCGCGCTTCTGGTTCATCAGGAAGTTGACGATGCCGACCGGCGCCTTCAAGAGCACCTCCTTCGAGCGCCGCCGCGTCCCCTCCTCCTCGAGCTGGCGCAGGACCGCGAGCGCGAGGTTGTCGTCGGAGCGGATGAGCCCGGTGCCATGGCAATGCGGGCAGGACTGGGTGGTCGCCTCGAGCATCCCCGGCCGGAGCCGCTGGCGCGACATCTCCAGGAGCCCGAAGGCCGAGATCCGCCCGACCTGGATGCGGGCGCGGTCGGTCTTCAGCCGCTCCTTCAGCCGCTTCTCGACGGCGGCGTTGTTGCGGCGCTCCTCCATGTCGATGAAGTCGATCACGATGAGCCCGGCGAGGTCGCGCAGGCGGAGCTGGCGGGCGATCTCGTCGCCTGCCTCGAGGTTGGTCTTCAGTGCCGTCTCCTCGATCGAGCCCTCCTTGGTGGCGCGGCCGGAGTTCACGTCGATCGCCACCAGCGCCTCGGTCACCCCGATCACGATGTAGCCGCCCGACTTTAGCTGGACGGTGGGATTGAACATCGAGGAGAGGTAGCTTTCCACCTGGAAGCGCGCGAAGAGCGGCATCGCTTCGGTGTAGGGCTTCACGTTCTTGGCGTGGGACGGCATGATCATCTTCATGAAGTCCTTGGCGATGCGGTAACCCGCGTCGCCCTCCACCAGAACCTCGTCGATCTCGCGCGAGTAGAGATCGCGGATCGCACGCTTGATCAGGTTGCCCTCCTCGAAGATCAGCGCCGGCGCGATCGATTTCAGCGTCAGCTCGCGGATCTGCTCCCAGAGCCGCATCAGGTACTCGTAGTCGCGCTTGACCTCGGCCTTGGTGCGCTGCGCGCCGGCGGTCCGGATGATCAGGCCGGCGCCCTCGGGCAGCTCCATCTCGCCGGCGATCTCCTTCAGCTTCTTGCGGTCGGCGGCGTTGGTGATCTTGCGCGAGATGCCGCCGCCGCGGGCGGTGTTCGGCATCAGCACGCAGTAGCGTCCGGCGAGCGAGAGGTAGGTGGTGAGCGCCGCGCCCTTGTTGCCGCGCTCTTCCTTGACGACCTGGACCAGCATGATCTGCCGGACCTTGATCACCTCCTGGATCTTGTAGCGGCGCGGGCGCGGCTTGCGTCTGGAGCGGATCTCCTCGGCCAGGTCCTCCTCGGCGACCGACTCGATCTCGGCATCGGTCTCGGAGGCATGGTCCATCGCCCGGTAGGGCTCTTCGCGCGCCTCGTCGCGCGCCTCGGCCCGGGTTGCGGCGGCATCCTCGCCGTCCGCGGTGTCCTCCGCCTCCGTCTCCGCGCCCTCCGGCTCGATCACGTCCATGCCGGCGATCGCGCGCGCCTCCGCCGTGGTCTCGGCGCCGTCGTCCTCCACCGCCTCGGCCTTGGCTCTCGACTTCGACTTCGGCTTGCGCCGCGACGGGGCGCGGCGCTCCTCGTCCTCCATCGCCTCGGCGTAGGCGCGCTCTTCCTCGAGCAGCGCCTGCCGGTCGGCGACCGGGATCTGGTAGTAATCGGGGTGGATCTCCGAGAATGCCAGGAAGCCGTGGCGGTTGCCGCCGTAGTCGATGAAGGCCGCCTGGAGCGATGGCTCCACGCGGGTGACCTTGGCGAGGTAGATGTTGCCGGCTAGCTGGCGCTTGTTGACCGTCTCAAAGTCGAATTCCTCGACCTTGTTTCCGTCGACCACCACGACGCGAGTCTCCTCCGCGTGGGTGGCATCGATGAGCATCTTCTTGGGCATGTAGACTCTGTGCGCCCGCGCGAAGGCGGCCCTCCCGAGGGATTGGGCGGCCATGCGGAGCGGCTCGTTCGGGCGAAGGGCGCGCGCGAGCCTGGCGGCGCCGGGATTCGTTCTTCCCAGCCCTCCGCTTCGTCATGCCGTGCGCGTTGCATCGCGATTCATCTCCGGCGCCGGGAGCCCGGCGCCCGTTGGTTGGGCCCGGCCACGAAGGGCTGCGGGCGAGTATTCGGCCGTTGCCGGCCAGCTCGGTCTGCCTGCGCCCGGGCGCGAAAATCGCGCGCCCATGCGGACGAAGGCAGCGAATTCTACGGGCGGTTCCGGGCCGGAAAGGGTCCGGGCGCCGCCGCGACGCAACCTTAGCGGCAACAGCGCGCGGAACACAATGGCAATTCGCCCGTGCCCCCGGGTCGCGCGGCGCGGCCGATCAGGCTGCAGACTGCGCCCGGAGCCGCGCCTTCAGCTCGAGCCTGCGCGCGTGCAGCACCGGCTCGGTATAGCCGGAAGGCTGCACCCGCCCCTTGAACACCAGGTCGCAGGCCGCCTGGAAGGCGATGCCGTCGAAACCGGGCGCCATCGGGACATAGGCGGGATCGCCCGCGTTCTGCCGGTCGACGACCGCGGCCATCCGCTGCATCGCCTCCATCACCTCGGCCTCGCCGACCACCCCGTGGTGCAGCCAGTTGGCGATGTGCTGCGAGGAGATGCGGCAGGTGGCACGGTCCTCCATCAGGCCGACGTCGTTGATGTCGGGCACCTTCGAACAGCCGACGCCCTGGTCGATCCAGCGCACCACGTAGCCGAGGATGCCCTGCGCGTTGTTCTCCACCTCGCGCAGGATCTGCGCCTTGGTCCATTGCCGGTAGGTGGCGAGCGGGATGTCGAGGATCGCGTCCACGTAGGCGCGCCGCCCGCCCTTCCGGAGACGCTCCTGCACCGCGAAGACGTCGATCTTGTGGTAGTGCAGCGCGTGCAGCGTGGCGGCGGTCGGCGAGGGTACCCAGGCGGTGTTGGCGCCGGCCTTCGGGTGCTCGATCTTGGCTTCCAGCATCGCCGCCATCAAGTCGGGCATCGCCCACATGCCCTTGCCGATCTGGGCCTTGCCCGACAGCCCGCACTCGAGCCCGATGTCGACGTTCTGGTTCTCGTAGGCGCCGATCCAGCCCTTGCGCTTGATGAAGTCCTTGCGGCTGAAGGGACCGGCCTCCATCGAGGTATGGATCTCGTCGCCCGTGCGGTCGAGGAAGCCGGTATTGATGAAGCAGACCCGGTGCTTCGCCGCACGGATGCATTCCTTGAGGTTGACCGAGGTGCGCCGCTCCTCGTCCATGACCCCGAGCTTCACGGTGTAGCGCTCGAGCCCCAGCGCCGTCTCGACCCGGGTGAAGATCTCGCCGGCGAAGGCGACCTCCTCGGGCCCATGCATCTTCGGCTTGACCACGTAGACCGAGCCCTTCAACGAGTTGCGCTGGCCGTTCGATTTCTTCAGGTCGTGGATCGCTATGAGCGTGGTCACCATCGCATCCATCAGCCCCTCGAAGACCTCGGCCCCGTCGACATCGAGGATCGCGGGGTTGGTCATCAGGTGGCCGACGTTCCTGACGAGCATCAGCGCCCGGCCCTTGACCCTGAGCTCGCCGCCGTCGGGCGCGGTGTAGACGCGGTCGGGCTCGAGCGCCCGCGTGACCGTCTTGCCGCCCTTCTCGAAGCTGTCCTCGAGGTCTCCCCGCATCAGCCCCAGCCAGTTGCGGTAGGCCAGCACCTTGTCCTCGGCATCGACGCAGGCGACCGAATCCTCGCAGTCCATGATCGCCGTCAGCGCGCTCTCGAGCCGCACGTCGGCGAGCCCGCACTGGTCGCGCGCGCCGATCAGGTGGGCGCGGTCGAAGACCAGCTCGACATGCAGGCCGTGGTTGCGCAGGAGCACCGCCTCCGGCGCCCGCGGATCTCCCCGATAGCCGGCGAACTTTTCCGGCTGCAGGAGCGGAAGGTCGTCGACGAGGATCTGGCCGCCGTGGACATGGTAGCGACGGGCATCGGCGTGGCTGGTGCCGCTGAGCGGGAACGCCTCGTCGAGGAACACCCGCGACCGTGCCACGACCCGCGCGCCGCGGCCCCTGTCGTAGCCGCCCGCGGGCGGGGCAGAGCCCATCGCGTCGGTACCGTAGAGGCAGTCGTAGAGCGAGCCCCAGCGGGCGTTGGCCGCGTTCAGCGAATAGCGGGCGTTGGTGATCGGCACCACCAGCTGCGGACCGGCCACCTCGGCGATCTCTGGGTCGCAGTCCGCCGTCTCGATCTCGAATTCGCCGCCCTCGGGAACCAGGTAGCCAATCTCCTTGAGGAAAGCCTTGTAGGCCTCGTGGTTGTGCGGGCTCTCCCGACGCTCGAGATGCCAGGCGTCGATCTTCGCCTGCAGCTCCTCGCGCTTCGCCAGGAGCGCCCGGTTCTTCGGCGTGAGCTCGGCGACGATGCCGGCCAGGCCGGTCCAGAACGCCTCGGTCCTAACTCCGGTGCCCGGCAGCGCCTGGGTCTCGATGAAGTCGGCGAGCTCCGCGGCAACCTTGAGCCCGTTGCGATCCACACGCGCGGTCATCTGCTCTCCCTCGTCCGTATTGCTCATCTTTGCCGCGTCTTAGGGCGGAAACCGCTGCACGGCAACCGCGCGCCGTTGACTCGCTCGGCGCGGAACGGCAGCCTCATGACCCGAGGGCTGCGATGCGCTACTCCATCACCGAAACGATCGGCCGCCCGCGCTCCGAGGTGGCCGCGCTGTTCGAAGACCCCGCGAACCTGCCGCACTGGCAGGAGGCCTTCGTCTCGCTCGAGCCGCTGTCCGGCCCGCCCGGGGCCGCCGGGTCGAAGACGCGGCTCACCTACCGGATGGGCAGGCGCGAGATCGTGATGGAGGAGACCATCGAGGAAAACGCCCTGCCCGAGCGTTTCACCGCCGTCTACGAGGCGCCCGGCGTCTGGAACCGTTGCGCGAACCACTTCTCGGAACCCGCGCCCGGGCGCACCGACTGGCGGATGGAGAACGAGTTCCGTTGCCGGGGCTTCATGCGGCTCATGACGCTCTTCCTGCCCGGGATGTTCCGGCGGCAGACCGCGAAATCCATGGCCGACTTCAGGCGCTTCGCCGAAAGCCGGTGACCCGCGATCGGCGGCATTTCCCGATCGGCGACACGGGGCGCGCGGCCGATGGCGACGGCCGACGCCGAGGCGGCGGCGCATTGCCGCCTGCGCGCAGAATTGTGTCTCGACAGCGGCCCGCCGCCCTGCTGAAGCTGACGGCAATGCGCGGCACCCGCGCCGCAAACGACGGAGCCCTGGCCATGAGCGAGTTCGACCTCACCCTGCACCGCATCCTGAAGGCGCCGCGCCAAAAGATCTGGACCTGCTGGACGACGCCCGAGCACCTGATGCCCTGGTTCTGCCCGCGGCCACACCTGGTGACGGAGGCGGTGATCGACCTGCGCCCCGGCGGGCGGTTCTTCACGCGCATGCTCGTCGAGGGCGTCGAGCACGACAACGATGGCAGCATCCTCGACGTCGTCCCCGAGACGCGGCTGGTCTTCACCGACCTGCTCCTGGCCGACTGGCTTCCGGCGGCGGAGCCCGGCCTCGGCTTCACCGCCGTGCTCGACTTCGCTGACCACCCCGAGGGCACCGAATACACCGCGCTCGCCCGCCACGGCAGCGCCGCCGCGGCCGGCCGGCACGCCGAGATGGGCTTCCACGAGGGCTGGAGCATCGTCGCCACCCAGCTCGAGGCCTATGCCCGTGAGCTCTGATCCGCCTTGCCTCGTCGCAATTGCGCTCCGCAGGGCGGCAGGAGTTGGAAAGCCCCCAGATCTGCTGCCGGGCCGAGGGAGCGTCCGATGAGCGCCGCCAACGGCTTCCGCGTCACCGTCTCCCGCACCCTGCCCGGCGCGCCGGCGGCCACCCATGCTGCGCTGACCGACATCGCCACCGCGCCGCGGATCTGGTTCACCACCTCCGAGGGCCGCATGGAGCGCGCCGAGATCGACCCACGCCCGGGCGGCGCCTTCCGCTTCGACGAGCGCCGCGGCGACACGCTCGCGCGGCACTGGGGCAGCTTCTCGGAGGTCTCGGCCGATCGGATCGCCTTCGGCTTCCGCTCCGAGGAGGCCGAACCACCCTCCCCGGTCGAGATCACACTCGACGCCGTCGGCTCCGGGACCCGCCTCACGCTGGGCCACGACCTCGCCGGGAAATGGCGCCCCTGGGAAGAGCGGATCGCCGCGGGCTGGACGGCGATCCTCGACAACCTCGAGGCGGTCCACGCCGAGGCGCCGCGCCGCCTCGCGCTCAGCCGCCATTTCCCCTGCCCGGCCTCGTCGCTCTGGGCCGCCTGGTCCGACCCCGATCGCCTGCCCCGCTGGTGGGGCCCGCGCGGGTTCACCTGCGAGACCAGGGAGATCCGGCTAGGGGCGGGCGGGCTCTGGCGCTTCGACATGATCGGCCCCGACGGCACCCGTTACGCCAACCGCCACCGCTACACCCGGGTCGAGCCCGAGACGCGGATCGACTACCGGCTCGACGACGACGGCGCGGGCCAGCACGCCTTCGACGCCAGCGTGCGTCTTCACGCCGAGGGCGCGGGCTCGCACCTCACGCTCACCATGGTCACCGACACGCCCGAGCACCGCGACATGATGGTGGAGTTCGGCGCCATCGAGATGGGCTACACCACGCTCGACTGCCTGGCCGAGGAGGCACTCCGCGCCGAAGGCGACCACGCGGTCTCGCTGACCCGGAGCTACGCCGCGCCGCCCGACCGGCTCCGCGCCGCCTGGACCGACCCCGCCCGGCGGGCCCGCTGGCAGGTGCCCGGCGACGTCGCGCTTGCAGAGGCCAGCCCTCGCGGGCGGCCGGAGCACGTCCTCGCCACCCGGATCGGCGGACAAGGCGCCAGAGCGGCGCCCAAGACCGACCTCGAAGTCACCTTCGAACCGGCCGAGGCCGGCACCCGGCAGATCCTGCTCTTGCGCCGCCTGCCCTCCGCCGATGCCGCGGCGGCCGCCACCGAGAGCTGGAGCCCGGCGCTCGACCGCCTCGCAGCGGCGACCCAGTAGCCGCCTCCCCGTGTCCAGGTATCCCCGGTGGAAGGCGGCGTCAGCCCACGGAGGGCCGACAGGTCCCCTGCTCGCGCGCCGCAGGCACCGACGGACCGATTGCGGCCGGCGCCGCCCTTGACTAACGTCGCCCCGGCCGCGCCACAGCCCCGGAGCACCCGATGAAAGACGCCGCCCCCGCGTCCGTTCACCTCAGCGACTACAGGCCCCCCGGCTGGCGCGTCGCGGCGGTGAGGCTCAGCTTCCGGCTCGCACCAGACGCCACCCGGGTGCGCTCGGAGATCCGCTTCGTGCCGAACCCCGACAACCCGGGCTTGCACGACCTCTCCCTCGACGGCGAGGGCCTGCGGCTGATCGAGGCGCGGATCGACGGCAGACCGCTTTCCGAGGCCGACTATGCCCTCACCCCGCAGGGCCTCGCCGTCCCCGCCGAGGGTCGGCTCAGCCCAGATGGCTTCACCTGGGAGGCCGAGGTCGAGATCGCGCCCGAGGCCAACACCGCGCTCGAAGGCCTCTACATGTCGAAGGGCATGTATTGCACCCAGTGCGAGGCCGAGGGCTTCCGCAAGATCACCTTCTACCCCGACCGGCCCGACGTGATGGCGCCGTTCCGGGTGAGGATCGAGTCCGACCTGCCGGTGCTCCTGTCGAACGGCAATCCGGTGGCCCAGGGCCCCGGATGGGCCGAGTGGGACGACCCCTGGCCCAAGCCCTGCTACCTCTTCGCGCTCGTCGCGGGCGACCTCGTCGCGCAGTCGGCCCGCTTCACGACGATGTCGGGCCGGACGGTCGCGCTCAACATCTGGGTGCGGCCTGGCGATGAGGCAAAGTGCGCCTACGCGATGGACGCTCTGATCCGGGCCATGCGCTGGGACGAGGAACGCTACGGCCGCGAATACGACCTCGACGTATTCAACATCGTCGCCGTCGACGACTTCAACATGGGCGCGATGGAGAACAAGGGGCTCAACATCTTCAACTCGAAATACGTGCTTGCCTCGGCGGAAACCGCCACCGACGCCGATTTCGAGCGGATCGAGGGCATCATCGCGCACGAATACTTCCACAACTGGACCGGCAACCGCATCACCTGCCGCGACTGGTTCCAGCTTTGCCTGAAGGAGGGGCTGACGGTCTTCCGCGACCAGGAGTTCACCGCCGACATGCGCTCGGCGCCGGTCAAGCGCATCGAGGACGTGCTGACGCTCCGCGCGCGGCAGTTCCGCGAGGACAACGGACCGCTCGCGCATCCGGTCAGGCCCACCTCCTACGTCGAGATCAACAACTTCTACACCGCCACCGTCTACGAGAAGGGCGCCGAGGTGATCGGCATGCTGAAGCGGCTCGTCGGCGATGAGGGCTATGCCAGGGCGCTCGAGCTCTACTTCGACCGGCACGACGGCGAGGCGGCGACGATCGAGGACTGGATCGCGGTCTTCGAGGACGCCACCGACCGCGACATTTCGCAGTTCAAGCGCTGGTACACCCAGTCCGGCACGCCCCGGCTATCGGTCCGCGAAGAGTTTAAGGACGGCCGATATACCCTCCACTTGAAACAGGAAACTCCGCCAACGCCCGGTCAGGCGGAGAAGCTGCCGCAGGTGATCCCCGTGGCGGTCGGGCTTCTCAATCCCAACGGCGACGAGGTGGTTCCTACCACGGTGCTGGAGATGACCGAGGCCGAGCAGAGCTTCCATTTCGACGGATTCGCCGCGAAGCCGGTCCCCTCGCTCCTGCGCGGCTTCTCGGCCCCGGTGATCCTCGAGCGCGCCTCGAGCCCGGAGGAACGGGCGTTCCTGCTCGCCCACGACACCGACCCGTTCAACAAGTGGGAGGCGGGGCGCCAGCTGGCCAAGGACGTGCTCGGCCACATGGTGACCGAGCACGCCGCGCCGGGGCCAGCCTATCTCGACGCGCTGTCCCGCGTCGCCCGCGACGAGACGCTCGATCCCGCCTTCCGGGCGCTGGCGCTGCGCCTGCCGTCGGAGGACGACATGGCGCAGACGCTGCACGGCGCCGGGATCACGCCAGACCCCTGGGAGATCCACGCTGCCCGCGAGCGGCTGGCTCTGGACGTCGGCCGCCACCTCGCGAAGGAGCTTCCCGGCCTCTACGAGGCGATGCGGGTGCCCGGCCCCTACTCGCCGGACGCCCGCGCCGCAGGCTGCCGAAGCCTGCGCCATACCGCGCTCTCCTACCTCTCGCGCCTCGACGGCGGCCGTCGCGCCGCCCGCCAGTTCCGCGAGGCGGACAACATGACCGAGGAACTCGGTGCGCTTTCGGTGCTTCTGGCGATCGGCGCCGGGCAGGAGGAGACCGCGGCCTTCTACCGCCGCTGGCAGCACGACCGCCTGGTGATCGACAAGTGGTTCGCGCTGCAGGTCGCCGAGGCCGCGCCCGCAGCCGCGGCCGAGACGGCGGCGGTACTCTGCCGGCACCCGGACTTCGACTGGAAGAACCCCAACCGCTTCCGCGCCGTGATCGGCGCGCTCTCGGCCAACGCGGCGGGCTTCCACGACCCGACCGGCGCGTCCTACCGGCTGGTGGCCGACTGGTTGATCCGGCTCGACCCGGTGAACCCGCAGACCACCGCGCGGATGACCACCGCCTTCGAGACCTGGCCGCGCTACGATGCCGACCGCAAGGCGCTGATCCGCTCCGAGCTCACCCGCATCGCCGGCGCACCGGGGCTTTCGCGCGACACCGGCGAGATGGTCGCGCGGCTCCTGGCGGAAGGCTGAAATGGCCGGATGCGGGGCATCTGGGCGGACCGTTGAGCTGCACGTTGTGGACAAGTTGTCAACAGTTGTCGGCGGAGATCCGCGCATCCTGGCGGAGGTTCTGGCATGATTTGGCCGCAATAACGCCACATTTCCGCCGGAATTGCCCGAG
>JBFKAV010000066.1:0-18723 GCA_041621405.1 Paracoccaceae bacterium | reverse complement strand
CCGAGCCAGGGCGAGCCGTCCTCGAGGAGCGGCGCGACCAGCTTCGGCAGGTCGGCCGGCGGGTTCTGGCCGTCGCCGTCGAGGGTGGCGATGATCGCACCCTTCGCGTCCAGCACGCCGGAGTGGACCGCCGCGCTCTGCCCGCCGGACTGCGGGTGCCGGATCAGCCTCAGGTGCGGATCCTCCGCGGCGAGCCGGATGACGACCGCGGCGGTGTCGTCGCTGGAGCCGTCGTCGACGACGATGACCTCGTAGGGCGGCAACCCGGCGCCGACCTCGGCGATCTCCTTGAGGAGCGCCTCGGCGTTCTCCGCCTCGTTCTTCATCGGAATGACGATGGAGAGGGTGGGCGTTTCGCGCGCCATCCCGCCGCTCCTTCTAGACGTGCTTCGGGCCGCGCGATAGCACGCGGCGGCGGGCAAGGCGAGAGCGGGATTGGGCGCGGCCCCTGCTGCCGCTGGATTCGCCGTTCGCGAGCGCGTATATGCCCGCCCATGCGCGAACCTGGGAACAAGGCTGGACTGCCCTTCCTGAAGATGCACGGGCTGGGAAACGACTTCGTGGTCATCGACCGGCGGAGCGTGGCCGCGCATGTCACGGCAGAGCTGGCCCGCGCGCTGGGCGACCGGCACCGCGGCGTGGGCTTCGACCAGCTTGCGGTGATCGACGAGGATCCCGGCGCCGACCTCCGGCTCAGCTTCTGGAACGCCGACGGCTCCGAGAGCGCGACCTGCGGCAACGCCACCCGCTGCATCGCGGCCCGCGAGATGCGGCTCACCGGCAAGTCGCGGCTCACGATCCGCACCGAGCGCGGGTTGCTCGCCGCCGAGGACGCGGGCGGCGGGCTTACCGCGGTGAATATGGGCGCGCCGATCCTCGACTGGGCGGAGATCCCCCTGGCCGAGGAGATTGATACCGCCGAGCTGCCGATCGAGGGAGCGCCGGTCGGCACCGGCATGGGCAACCCGCATTGCACGTTCTTCGTCGCGGATGCCGAGATCGTGCCGCTTGCCGAGTTCGGCGCCCGCTACGAGCACCATCCGCTGTTCCCCGAACGCACCAACGTGGAGGTGGTGCAGGTGCTCTCGCCGACCGAGATCCGGCTCAGGATCTGGGAGCGCGGAACCGGCATCACGCTCGCCTCGGGCTCCTGCGCCTGCGCCGCCGCGGTGGCCGCCGCGCGCCGGGGGCTGACGGGCCGGAAGGTAACGGTGCGGGTCGATGGCGGCACGCTCGAGGTCGACTGGCGGGACGACGGCGTCTGGATGACCGGGCCGACCATGCATGTCTGCGACGGCGTTCTCACGTCCGAGTTCCTGGCGGCACTCGCATGAACGCCCCGCAGCGCCCGCCGGTGTTCTCGACCCTCGGCTGCCGGCTCAACGCCTACGAGACCGAGGCGATGAAGGAGCTCGCCGCGGCCGCCGGCGTCGAGGGCGCGGTGGTGGTCAACACCTGCGCGGTGACCGCCGAGGCGGTCAGGAAGGCCAAGCAGGAGATCCGCCGGCTGCGGCGCGCGCACCCCAAGGCGGTGCTGATCGTCACCGGCTGCGCGGCGCAGGTCGAGCCCGAGACCTTCGCGGCGATGCCCGAGGTCTCTCGCGTGATCGGCAACGCCGAGAAGATGCGCCCCGAGACCTGGACGGCCCTCGCCCCGGGTTTCATCGGCGAGACCGAGCGGGTGCAGGTCGACGACATCATGTCGGTGACCGAGACCGCCGGCCACCTGATCGACGGCTTCGGCCGGCACCGTGCCTACGTGCAGGTTCAGAACGGCTGCGACCACCGCTGCACGTTCTGCATCATCCCGTACGGGCGGGGCAATTCGCGCTCGGTCCCGGCGGGGGTGGTGGTCGAACAGATCTCGCGCCTCGTCGACCGGGGCTTCAACGAGGTGGTGCTGACCGGTGTCGACCTCACCTCCTGGGGCGCCGACCTGCCCGGCGCGCCCCGGCTCGGCGACCTTGTGCGGCGGATCCTGCGGCTGACCTCCGTGCCCCGGCTCAGGATATCGTCGATCGACCAGATCGAAGCCGATCCGGCGTTGATGGAGGCGATCGCCACGGAGCCGCGTCTCATGCCGCATCTGCACCTCTCGCTGCAATCGGGCGACGATCTGATCCTGAAGCGGATGAAGCGGCGCCACTTGAGGGACGACGCAATCCGGTTCTGCGAGGAGGCGCGAGCGCTGCGCCCCGACATCGCCTTTGGCGCCGACATCATCGCGGGCTTCCCCACCGAAAGCGAGGCGGCGTTCGGGAATTCGCTGCGGCTCGTCGAGGATTGCGGGCTGACCTGGCTCCACGTCTTCCCCTACTCGGTGCGGGAGGGCACTCCGGCGGCACGTATGCCGCAGGTTCCGGGCGCTGAGATCCGCCAGCGCGCGGCGCGGCTCCGTGGCGCCGGGGAGGCTGCCGTGGCGCGCCACCTCGCCGCGCAGGTCGGCCGGACGCACCGGGTGCTGACCGAGAGCTCGACGATGGGACGGACCGAGCAGTTCGCCGAGGTGACCTTCGCCGCGCCGCAGCGCGAGGGGGCCGTCGTGGCGGCGCGGATTTCCGGGCAGGACGGCGCGCGGCTGCTGGTTTGAGGGTCCGTGGCGTCTGAGAAGATTCGGGGATTGCGAGTCCATGCTGTGGATAACTCTGTGGATAATGTGGACGCTTCGAAGAATCTTGCGCTTTCTTGGGAATCCTGCGAACGATCTTCGACCTCACGCCGCGTGGTGCGCGGCGGGTGCCGGCGTGAGCCGGTGGCGCAGGAGCGCCAGCGGATGCGCCCGCAGCGTGAGACGCATCGCTACGTAATCCTCGACGATCTCCTCGCCCAGCGTCATCTGTTTCAGGATCGTGGCCGGTTCCACGACGCCCTCACCGTCGAGGTCGCCGGCGAAGAGCGGCAGGGGGGTTTCCCCCGAGAGCGCCTTCGCGGCCCAGAGCGCCTCGCGGCGGGAAAGCCCGAGCGCGGCGAAGGCGTCGGCCTCGGCCAGGAGCGTCACCGCCCTGGGGCTCACCCCGGCGCGGCGCCAGACGTCCTCGGGCCGCTGGTAGCCGTTGCCGCGGGCGGCGGCGATCCAGTGGGCGTCGTCCTCCTTCAGCCCCTTGATCTGGCGGAAGCCGAGCCGGAGCGCGAGGCCGCCGTGGCCGTCGGTCTCCATCGTGCAGTCCCGGAAGCTCGAATTGATGCAAGGCGGCCGTACCTCGACGCCGTGCTCGCGCGCCTCGCGGACGATCTGCGCCGGGGCGTAGAAGCCCATCGGCTGGGAGTTGAGAAGCGCGCAGGCGAAGATGCCCGGGTGGTGGCGCTTGAGCCAGGCCGAGGCGTAGACGAGGTGCGCGAAGCTCGCGGCGTGGCTCTCGGGGAAGCCGTAGCTGCCGAAGCCCTCGATCTGGGCGAAGCAGCGGGCCGCGAAGTCCTCGTCGTAGCCGTTCCTGCGCATGCCGGCCATGAAGCGGCCCTCGAACTCGCTGACCGAGCCGTGCTTCTTGAACGTCGCCAGCGAGCGGCGCAGCCGGTCGGCCTCCTCGGGCGAAAACCCCGCGCCGACGATGGCGATCTGCATCGCCTGCTCCTGGAACAAGGGCACGCCGAGGGTCTTGCCGAGCACCTGGCCGAGCGCGTCGGAAGGAAAGCGCACCTCCTCCTCGCCGTTCCGCCGGCGGATGAAGGGATGCACCATGTCGCCCTGGATCGGGCCGGGGCGGATGATCGCCACCTGGATCACCAGGTCGTAGAAGGTGCGGGGCCGCATCCGCGGCAGGAAGTTCATCTGCGCCCGGCTTTCCACCTGGAACACGCCCAAGCTATCGGCCTTGCAGAGCATGTCGTAGGTCTCCGGGTCCTCGGGCGGCAGCGTCGCCAGCGTGTAGTCGAGCCGGTGGTGCAGCTGCAGAAGCTCGAAGGCCTTGCGGATGCAGGAGAGCATGCCGAGCGCCAGGACGTCGACCTTGAGGATCTTCAAGGCGTCGATGTCGTCCTTGTCCCAGGGGATGACGGTGCGGTCCTCCATGGTGGCGTTCTCGACCGGCACCAGCTCGTCGAGCCTTCCCTCGGTGATGACGAAGCCGCCGACGTGCTGCGAGAGGTGGCGGGGGAAGCCCTGGATCTCGGCGATCAGCTCCAGCGTCTGGCGCAGGCGGGGGTCGGCGGGGTCGAGCCCGATCTCGCGAAGCCGCGCCTCCTCGGCGCTCCGGAACGCGCCGAAGCCCCAGATCTGCGACGACATCGCCGCGAGCGTGTCCTCCGAAAGCCCCATCGCCTTGCCCACTTCGCGCACCGCGCGCTTGCCGCGATAGTGGATCACCGTGGCGCAGAGGCCCGCGCGGTGGCGGCCGTATTTCTCGTAGATGTGCTGGATCACCTCCTCGCGGCGCTCGTGCTCGAAGTCGACGTCGATGTCGGGCGGCTCGTCTCTCGCCTCGGAGACGAAGCGCTCGAACACCATGGAGCCGATCTCGGGGGAGACCGAGGTGACGCCGAGCGCGTAGCAGGTGACCGAGTTCGCCGCCGAGCCGCGGCCCTGGCAGAGGATGCCGCGGGAGCGGGCGAAGGCGACGATGTCGTGGACGGTGAGGAAGTAGGGCTCGTACTTGAGCTTGGCGATCAGCCTGAGCTCGTGCTCGAGCATGTTCTGCACCCGTTCCGGCGCGCCGGAAGGGTAGCGCCAGTCGAGCCCGGCGCGGGCGAGGCGGGAAAGCCGCGCGGCGGGGGTCTCGCCGTCGGCGATCTCGGAGGGGTAGTCGTAGCTGAGCTCGTCCAGCGAGAAGGCGAGCTTCGCGGCGAGCGCACCGGCGCGGTGCACCGCCGCCTCGTGACCGGCGAAGAGGCGCAGCATCTCCGCCTCGGAGCGCAGCCGGCGCTCGCCGTTCGCCAGCGCCGCCCGGCCGAGGCGGTCGACCCTCAGGCCCTCGCGAATCGCGGTCATGACGTCGCAGAGCTTGCGCCGCCGGCCGTGGTGCATGAGCGGCAGCGCCGAGGCGACGGTGGGGATGCCGATCTTCCCGGCGAGGCGGGAAAGCCGGGCGAAGCGGGCGGCATCGGCGCCGTCATAGGCCGGCGCCATCAGGAGCGAGACATGGGGTGCGAAGCGGCGCGCGAGCCTCTGCGCCTGGGGCAGCCACGCGCCCGCGCCGCCAGGCGGCGTCGGCGCCTGTGGCGGGTGGAGCAGGAGCTCCATCCCCTCGCCCCACTCCAGGAGGTCGTCGAGGCCAAGCGAGCAGGCGCCCTTCTTGGCGCGGAGCCGGCCCACCGAGATCAGCCGGCAGAGCCGGCCCCAGGCGGCACGGGTCGTGGGCAGCGCCGTGGTGGTGAAGCCGTCGGTGAGCACGATGCGGGTGGCAGGAAGCAGGCGCGGGGTGCAGTCGAGGTCAAGTGCCGGCGCCGGCGGCAGGCCGGCGGGCGCTGGCGGGCCGATCGGGCCGTCGCGCGCAAGCGCGACGCGGCGCAGGGCCACGGCGCGGGCGATCTCGCGGGCGTGGGTATGGGCGCGGACGATGCCGGCGACCGAGTTCCCGTCAGCGATGGCGAGCGCCGGGAGCCCCATCAGCGCGGCGCGCTCGATCAGCTCCTCGGGGTGCGAGCCGCCGGTGAGGAAGGTGAAGTTCGAGGTCGCCGAGAGCTCGGCGAAGGGCGCCGCCGGGAGCGGCGGGTCGGGAGCGGGAGCGGCGGTGCGGTGCGACATCGACTCGGGCAGATGTTCCACATTTGTTCTTGATCGACTCTGGCATTCCGGCCGCCCCTGTCAAGGGTGGCGGCCAGCCTCTCGCAAGGGTTCCACGCGATCGCGTCGCCCACCGACCGAGCGCCGCCGCGCAATCGCGCGGCGGCCAGCGCATCGGGTTGCGCCCGGTGAGGCACGGCGCCCCCAAGGCCGACGGGCAGACATCGCCGCCCGGGCGTCGCCTCCGCGCCGCGGGCGACGCCGCGAGCCACTCACCCGAATTCAGCCTCAGCCGCGGGCGTAGACGTCGTCGTAGCGGGTGATGTCGTCCTCGCCGAGGTAACTCCCTGTCTGCACCTCGATCAGCACCATCTCGAGCTTGCCGGGGTTCTCCAGCCGGTGCTTCTCGCCGAGCGGCACGTAGACCGACTCGTTCTCGCTCACCAGCCGCACCTCGTCGCCGATCGTCACCCGGGCGGTGCCGTGCACCACGACCCAGTGCTCGGCCCGGTGGTGGTGGCTCTGCAGGCTGAGCGCCGCGCCGGGGTGGACGACGATGCGCTTCACCTGGAAGCGCTCGCCGATGGCGATGCTCTCGAACCAGCCCCAGGGTCGGTGATCGCGCGGAAAGAGCTCGGCCTGCCGCGCGCCCCTGGCGCGGAGCGCGGCCACTGCCTGACCGACCTCCTGCGCCCGGCTCTTGTCGGCCACCAGCACGGCGTCGGGCATCGCCACGGCGACGATGTTGGAAAGCCCGATGCCGACGAGTTCGAGCCCGGCGCTTTCGGAGCGCAGGAGCGTGTTCTCGCAGGAAATCGCGGTGGCGGGGCCGGCGGTGGCGACGCCCTCCGCGTCTGGACCCTGCGTGCGCCAGACCGCATCCCAGCCGCCGAGGTCGGACCAGGGTCCGGCGAAGGCCACGGCGGAGAGGTTCGCCGCACGCTCCATCACCGCGTAGTCGATCGAGATCGCCTCGGCCCCGGCCCAGGCGGCGGGGTCGAGGCGCAGGAAGCCGAGGTCGGGCCGGGCGCCCTGGACGGCGGCTTGCACAGGCGCCATGAGCCCCGGCGCATGGGCCTCGACGGTGGCGACAAGCGCGCCGGCCTTGAACAGGAAGATCCCCGCGTTCCAAAGGTAGCCGCCCGCGTCCAGCATCCTTGCGGCCTGATCCGGCCCCGGCTTCTCGACGAAGCGCGCGAGCTTCACCGCTGCCGCGGCCGAGGCGGGGCCGGCCAGTTCGAGGTAGCCGTAGCCGGTTTCCGGCCGGTCAGGGGCGACGCCGAAGGTGACAAGCTCGCCCGCTTCCGCCGCCTCACGCCCTGCCGCCACCGCGGCGCGGAAGCCGGCAGCGTCGGGGACGACGTGATCGGAGGGCGCGACGAGCATCAGCGCCTCGGGGTCCTCGGCGGCGAGGTGGAGCGCGGCGGCGAGGATCGCGGGCGCGGTGTTCCGGGGCTCCGGCTCGATCAGGATCGCCCCGGGGTCGATGCCGGTGGCGGCGAGCTGCTCGGTGACGATGAAGCGGAAGTCGGCAGCGGTGACGATCGTGGGGGGCGCGAAGTCCGGCCCGGTAAGTCGCCGGGCGCAGGCCTGGAACAGGGTCTCGTCGCCGGCGAGCGCGGCGAACTGCTTGGGGTAGCTCTTGCGCGACAACGGCCAGAGCCTCGTGCCGGAGCCGCCGCAAAGGATAACGGGGTGGATCATGAACGGACAGCCGGCCTCGGAACTCTCGGGTGGTGCACCCTAGGGCACCCCACGCGCTGCTGGCAAGGCGCGGCGCCTCAGCGCACCAGCTGCTTCAGCGTGACCTCGCCGATCTCCGGCCCGATCCACTGGGTCGATTGCCAGACGAAACCGTCGGCGCCGATCCAGTAGCGGTTCTCGAACCTTGCGCCGTTGCCGGCGCAGCCTTCGGCGACCACGCGGGTGACGTGTCGGGTGCCGACGATCTCGATCGCCGCGCGGCCCTCGCTGACATAACTGCAGGCGAAGTCTCGGCCGATCACCTGGTGCTCGCCGCCGAGGTAGCGGTGGGCTCGGGTGGCGCTGCCGCCGCCGCGGCGGATCGCCGCCAGGGCGGCGGCGGTGTCGGAGGCGAGGAGATCGGGGCCGAGGCCGCGGGTCGAGGTGAGCACGCCGCCCCGGAGCACCAGGCCGATACCGTCGGCGCCGATCCAGGTGACGTGGCCGCGGTTCTCTCCGCCGATGACGAAGGTGGCGCGGGCGTCGCGGCTGGGCAGTTCGGCGAGGAGCAGGGGACGGGTGGCGCGGGCCAGCGCCTCGGGGGTGAGCTGGGCCGCGAGCGCGGCCTCGCCGGCCTCCCGCGCCGCATTGCCGCCGAGGCTCGCCCTTATGCCGGAGAGCGCCGTCGCGAGCGGCGAATCCGTAGCGGTGCCGCAGCCGGCGAGGAGCGCGAAGAGCGCGGCGAGGGCGGCGCACCGGGCGCGGGCGGAGAGCGCGGTCACCGGAAGAACCTCCCCCATTCCTCGCTGAGGTCGCTCTCGTGGTAGTCGCGCACCAGGGGATAGAGCCGGTTGCGGATGTCGATCCGCTGGCCGCCGTCGCGCTGCACCGGGCGGATCGTGGTGGCGATCTCGCTGCGCGAGGGCCGGCCCGTGAACCAGGAGATCGGCGCGGTGATGCGGATCCCCTTGTCGAACGAGCCCTCGCCGAATTCCTCGGCCGAAACCTCGGTGAGCGTGGCGAAGGCGCCGATCCGCCAGCCGTTGGCGAAGGTGCGGTCGAGCGACACCGTGGCGCCCCAGTCGCCGGCGAGGTAGCGGCCGACGTCGAGCTGTGCATCGAAGCCGCCGCCGAGCTCGTAATAGGCCGAGACGTGGCCGGTCACCACGTCGTAGTCCTGGAAGCCGAAGAGCTTGTCGAAGTCGCGCTGGCGGGCGTAGTTCAGCTCGGCGCCCAGGCCGAGGCGGCTGTCGACCGGCTTCCACAGAAGCTCGCCCGAGACGCCGCCGAACATCGGCTCGAGGTAGCCGGCCGAGACCCGGCCGTAGAGGTTCTCGGCGGGCCGGAAGAAGTAGTCGAGGGTGAGGTACTGGATGCCGTTCTCGCCTTCGCGGTCGTAGATATTGGCGTCGGAGCGGACGTGGGGGAGGACAGAGTCCGAAACCCGCATGCTTTCATCGAGGTCGCCGGCGATCTTCAGCCGCACCGCGCCCGAGGCCGAGAGGCCGGGGGCGAGGTCAAGCCGGGCGGTGGCCTCGAGCCCGACGTCGGCGCGGATCGGCGCCTCGGGGTCGAAGAACGACGTGGCGAGGTAGGGGCCGAGGCCGAAGCTGAGGTCGGGATAGAGGCCCTCGGGCCGTGCCTCGGGGCCGGGGTGGGCCCCCGCCTCGCCGATCTCGGTGCGGGCGAAGATCAGCGCGGCGCCGTCGGCGGCGTGCTCGTAGCGCTCGATGTCGCTGCGCCTGAGCGTGACGCGGGAGGCGCCGGAGCCCTCGACGACAGGCTCGAGCACGAAGGTCTCGACCGAGGGCGGCAGCACGTGCGTCAGCACCCGCGCGGTGCGGCCCAGGGCCTGGGGCTCGGAGTCGTAGCGGGCGTTCCGGAGCCCGAGGCGGGCGGTGGTGGCGGAGAGCTCGAGGTATTCGAGCCCCATGCCGTCGGCCTCGAGCAGCTGCGCGAGCGTGGAACGCAGCGCCTGCGCCTGGCCCGGCACCGCAGTCCAGGCGCCGTCCCACTCGGACGCCGCGCCGGGTCGGACCGCGACCGGGACGCCCGCGGGGCTGAGGTCGCCCATCGGCGAATGCCTGGGGTTGAAGACGAAGCTGGCGCTGACGCCCACCTCGGTGCCGTAGAGGTAGTGCAGCCCGAGGGTGGCGCCCGGGCGCCACTGGTACTCGAGACCGAAGTTCAAGGCCGAGTCGACTTCGAGCACGCCGGCGGCGACCTCCTGCTCGTAGGCGTCGGAGGAATACTCGGCCTTCAGCGTCAGCCGGTCGGTGGGGCGGAACGCGATGCCGCCGAAGAAGGCGGCGGGGCCGCGGAACCACTGGTCCCAGCCGGGCTCGCCGCCGAGGCCGGAGAACGGCGGGCGAGTGTCGAGGCCGAGCGGGTTGTCGAATTCGCCGCGGGTGGCGAGCCGGCCCCAGCCGATGCCGGCAGAGACATCGATCCGGGGGCCGAGCGCCTTGCTGGCGACGATGTACTCCGAGGCGAAGGTGCCGGTACCGCCGAAGTCGCGCAGGCCGATGGCCATCGCGGGCAGCCACTCGGTCTCGTCGAGGAAGCGGAAATGCAGATCGAGGCTGCGGTCATAGAGTGCGGCGCGCGGCGGGTCGAGGCCCTCAACGCGGCTATAGCGCAGGCTTCCGGTGAGCCGCGGGGTAATCTGGAAGGCAAGCGTGCCGCGCGCGGTGGGCCCGGCGCCGGTGAAGCTGAGCGCGAGGTCGGCGTCGTAGAGGCTGCGCGCGGTCGGCGTGTCGTAGAGCCCGGGCATACCGTAGAAGCCGAGCGTCGGAGCCATCTCGGCCGGCACTGCCGGCAGCGCAACGGCGAGCGCACTCGCCAGGCCGCATCCGAGCCGGGATCGAGCCTTCCCCACCGCCATCTCGTGCCTGCCCCTCTCGCGCGTCATTCCCGCGATGTCTCCGGGATAGGCCAATCGGCCGTCGCTGCCAAGGCGGAGGCGCCCCAGGGGGCTGTATCACGCCGTCATTCCGCGGCTTCGGGGCATAGCCGCAACATCAGGTAGCGGTTGTAGGTGAGGAACGCGGTCGCGGTGCGCTCGTGCCCGGTCAGTCGGGCGGCGAGCGCGGCGCGGCGGCGGGCGGAAAGGAAGAGACCAACCACGCGGGCAAGCAGCCAGCGCAGGGCGGGCTTCTTACGGGTGAGCTCACCATCGATCCGGGTCAGGCCATGGCCGAGGACGTGGAACAGCCCCTGTTCGAGCTCGACCGAGGGGGCCACCGCCTCGGTGATATCCTCCTCGCGCTCGATCGCGAGCGGCAGGCGCTCGACGGCGGCGCGGAAGGAGGCGAGCGGGTGGCCGCCGCCGGGCTTCGGCCCTTCCGCCTGGCGGCCCTTGTAGGCTTCCGTGCGGAAGCAGTCGGCGATGACGATGCGGCCGCCCTCGGCGAGCAGGTCGAGCGATCTGGTGAGCGCGGTGTCGAGCGGGATGTACTGGAAGCTTTCCGAGAACAGGCAGAGATCGAAGGTCCCCTCCCCGGCGAAGTCCTCGAAGGTGGACTCGTGCACCTTGGCCCCGGGCGCGTTCTCGCGGCAGCGGGTGGCGAGGAAGGGCGAGGGCACGACGATCTCGACCTGGTGACCGAGGGCCACGAGTTTCTTCGCCGTCTCGCCCGCGCCGCCGCCGATGTCGAGGATGCGCAGGGAGCGCCCCTCGGGCAGCAGCGCGAAGAGCTTTTCGGTGTAGGCCTCCTGCGCGGCGCGCAGGTTCGCGGCGGTGGGCGCGAGGCCGGTCCAGAGCCCGTAATGCAGATTCTCGGCGCCGGTGAGCCAGCGGACGAAGGAGAGGCCGACGTCGAGGCCGATGGCGCGGGTGTCGAGTTTCGAGCTCATGGCGCGCTCTTAGCGGCGCCGGGCGGCGATGGGAAGCGGCGCCGTCAGCGGAGATGCGGCCGGAACGCCTCGAGCACCTCGGCATAGACCGCGCGCTTGAACGGCACGATCTGCGCCAGCACGTCGTCCGGCGCGAGCCAGCGCCATTCCGAGAACTCGGGATGCGCGCCGTCGATCCGCACCTGGTCGTCACGGCCGAGGAAGCGCATCAGCACCCATTTCTGCTTCTGGCCCCGGTACTTGCCGCCCCAGACCTTGCCGACCAGGTGCTCGGGCAGGTCGTAGCGCACCCAGGCAGGGGTGACCGCGACCACGTCGACCAGGTCGGCGCTTACGCCGGTCTCCTCGCAAAGCTCGCGCAGCGCCGCCTCCTCGATCCCCTCGCCCTTGTCGATCCCGCCCTGCGGCATCTGCCAGGCAGAAACCTCGCTGTCCTTGCGTTGGCCGACGAAGAGCTCACCCGAGGCGTTCATCAAGACCACGCCGACGCAGGGGCGGTAGGGGAGGTTGGCGGGGTCTTTCGGCATCGGGCTTTCCGGGTCTCGGTCACAGGCCGGCGGGCCGGGCGGTGCGGCAGGCTCGCCATTTTGCAGTGGCGCCGCAAGGGGAAGCTTCGCTTGCGGGCGGCCAGGACGCCCTGTTGCGGTGCGAGCGCAGCCGATGCCGACGGGTGCCAATCTCTCGCGCCTCGGGCCCGGCAGTTGCGCCCAGCGATACATCGCGCTTCGAGAAACCGGGCGAAGCCTGAAGGGCGTTCCGGTCTGCAACCGGGACGAAGCAACCGTCGACCGAATGCTAGCCTTGAGAGAGTGCCTCAACCCTCTGAGTTCGGTCTCATGAGCGCTTCGAGCATCGGGCAATCGGTCTGACCCTCCGCGCAGTTGGCTACCAGTTCCGCGAGTGCATCCTCCATTCTTCGCAGGTCTTCGATCTTTGCACGCACTCGTGCGAGATGTTTCTGACCCAAGGCCTCTGCGGTCTCACATGCGCCGGATCGTTCATCCGCGAGCGTTCGCAGCGCCACCGCATCGTGTACAGAGAAGCCGAGATCGCGACATCTCTTGATGAAGCGCAGTTCGGCAATGTCGTCGTCGGAATAGGTCCGACGGCCGGACGCGGTGCGACCGGCCTTGGCTATGATGCCTTCGCGCTCGTAGTAGCGGATCGTCTCGATCGGGATTCCGCTTCGCCGTGAAGCTTCGCCAATCGCGGCCATGTGACTTCTCGAAGGTTGATCCTCTAGTGACTACAGGATGCATGATGGCACTATGACTTCAAGACCTCCAAGCGGGCTGACCTCCGAGGCGGACGATACTCTCGCGACAACGGGCGGCGAAGGCGCGGGGCGGGCAGGTTGGATGGCCGCCGGTGGCATTCTCGGCGCGATCGCGGCATCGACATGCTGCGTGGTTCCCCTGGTTCTCTTCAGCCTGGGCGTCTCGGGCGCCTGGATCGGAAATCTGGTCGCCCTGGAACCCTACAAGCCGGTCTTCATCGCGATCACGTTCGGATTTCTCGGATACGGCTACTGGCTTGCCTATCAAGCGCCGGAAGCCTGCGATGGCGACGCTGCCTGCGCCCGGCCTTTGTCAGACCGCCTGGTCAAGACCGCTCTTTGGGTGTCGACGATCCTCGTGCTGATCGCACTCTTCTGGAACTGGATTGCCCCGGTGTTTGCGCCCGTTCTGCTGGGGCTTTGAATGGAGCCGACATGAAACACGTCCTACTTGCCCTCTTGACAGCCGTGGCGTTCGCCTATCCGGCATTCGCCGACGAGCGGACGGTCAGTCTTTCGGTGCCGGGAATGTTCTGCGCAAGCTGCCCATTCGTCGTGCAGGCCGCAATTGGCGAGGTGGAGGGCGTTCTGTCTGTCACGACCGACGCGGAACAGCGAACCGCGCTCGTGGTGTTCGACGACGCCATCACCGACGTCGATGCAATCCGGGCTGCATCAGCGAATGCAGGTTACGAGGCAATCGTGAATGACGCGGACTCCTAGGTGAACGGGCAGCTGACCCGACCCGCGGCCCTTAGTGCCGACGGATACGCACCCGGCGCAAACTGCAGCTTTGCGGTGTTGTTGCGCTGTTTCTGTTCGCGTGTTGGGATCAATGGTGCGCTCGCAAACGTCGACCGAGATCAAGTGTTGGTTCCGGTCGAGGCGGGCTCTGGACGCTGACGAGGATTGCACCATGGCGACGCAGGCGAAAGACGTAGTACTTCGGTCCACGATCACGTGTCCCGAATGCGGCCATTCAACCGAGGAAACCATGCCGACGGACGCATGCCAGTGGTTCTATGAATGCTCGTCGTGTGGAGCCATGTTGAAGCCCAAACCTGGTGATTGCTGCGTCTTTTGTTCTTATGGAACGGTCGCTTGCCCGCCTATCCAGGAAGGCGGCTCGTGTTGCGGCTAGGCCGCCACGCCGGCCAACCGTCGGGTGCAGAGCAAAGGGCCAGGCCAGCCGACACGCCCTGCGCGCCTCCAGCCAGATGCCTCGGACGGCGCCCTGTACCTGCGCCGGTCGGAGCCGGGCCGGAGCCCTAGACCAGCGGCGCGGGCCCTGGGCGCGAGCGGGGTTAATGCTGGCGGCCAAACCGAGACCGGTTGGATTGGACCCTGCAGCATCGATCGCGCCGATCAGATCGGAAATGGGCGCTTGCTGCTCAACCATGAGGCCGCCTAATCTCGGCCTCCGTCACGATCTGACCTCTGCCTTCCAGCGATCTCTGACCCCTGATGCGCTGCCACTGCCCTCAGCGGGCCTGCAATGAGACCATCGCGCCAATTTCCGGGAATCGACGATGACTTTGGATCAAGGAACCGTTTTCGCCATCATCCTCGGGGCGATGGCGATGTTCGTACTGAACAAGATCCGTTACGACGTCGTGGGTGTCGTCGCCTTGCTGGTCGCCGTCCTGAGCGGCGTGGTCCCGGCCGAACATGCGTTCGACGGCTTCGGTCACGCAGCGGTCATCACGGTCGCGGCGGTGCTGGTGATCTCGAAGTCGCTGCAGAACTCCGGCCTCGTCGACCGGCTGGTACACCTGCTGGCGAGATCCCAGAGATCGCCGGAACTCCAGGTCGCCGCGGGAAGCGGCATGGCGGCGGCGCTCTCCTGCGTAATGAACAACGTCGGCGCGCTGGCGCTGATGCTTCCGGTCACCCTGCGCAATGCCTACAAGGCCGGCCGCTCGCCGTCGATCTTCCTGATCCCCCTGTCCTTCGCCAGCCTGCTCGGAGGGCTGGTCACCCTGATCGGCACGCCGCCGAACATCGTGATCTCAGGCTTTCGCGAATCCCACACCGGCAGACCATTCGCGATGTTCGACTTCGCGCCCGTCGGCCTGGTCGTCGCGGTGGCCGGACTGGTCTACCTCGCCACGATCGGCTGGCGTCTGCTGCCCGAGAGGGTTTCCGTGGGCGACGAGGACGACAGTCTGTTTCACGTCGGTCAATACACGATCGAATCCGAGGTCCCGAAGGGCTCGCCGCTGGCGGGCCTGCGGGTGCGCGAGCTCGAGCAGAAATTCGATCGCGAGGTCTCGGTTCTCGCGCTGGTCCGAAAGGGCGTTCGCCGTCTTGCCCCGCGCGCCATCGAAAAGATCCAGGAAGGCGACGTGATGATCCTGCAGGGCGATCCGGCGCTGATCCAGCCCCTGGCCGACGGGGTCAGGCTGAGCGAGCTCGGCCTCAAGAAGGCCGCCGAGAGCCTGGTCGCGTCGGACGATGTTGTCGAGATCATCGAGGCGGTGGTGCTGCCGAACTCGCCGATCGAGGGCAAGTCGATGCGCCAGTACCGGATTCACGACCGTCTCGGGGTCAATCTCCTGGCGCTGGCCCGGCAGGGGCGCCAGCCGACGGCGCGGCTGAAGAACATCCGGTTCAAGACCGGCGATGTGCTGCTTCTGCAGGGCGAGACCCAGGCGATGTCGAACGCGCTCAAGACGCTCGGCTGCCTGCGTCTGGCCAGCCGCGCGCTGGGCGATGGCGAAGGCAGCGGCAACTACCTGCTGCCGGTGGCGATCTTCGCCGGTGCCATCGCCGCGGCGACCTTCGGCCTGGTCAGCGTTCCGATCGCTTTCGTGGGCGCGGTGGTCCTTCTCGGCCTTACGTCGACGATCTCGCTCGGCGAGGTCTACGAGTCGATCGAATGGCCGGTGATCGTGCTTTTGGGAACGCTGATCCCGATCGGCGAGGCCCTGCAGCACACCGGCGGAACCGAACTGATCGCTGGCGCGCTCCTGGGCTTCGCTACCGATGCGCCGCGCTGGATGCTGATCGCGTTGCTGCTGGCGGTCTCGATGTGGATGTCGGACTTCGTGCACAACACGCCAACGGCGATCCTGATGGCGCCGGTCGCGCTCAGCATCGCCGATGGCCTCGGGCAAGCTCCGGATGCATTCCTGATGGCCGTCGCCGTCGGCGCGGCCTCGCCCTACCTGACGCCGATCGGCCACCAGTCCAATACGCTGGTGATGGGACCGGGCGGCTACAAGTTCCAGGACTACGCGATGGTCGGCTTCCCGCTGCAGATCCTGATTCTGATCGTCGCCGTGCCGATGATCCTCTGGGTCTGGTAGCCGGGGCCGGCACCGGCGGGTTCGAGACGACGGTCATGGAGCGCGATCCGCCGCCCGACGGGGCGCTGCGTGGCGGCCGGACGGGGCGGACCGAATCCCTCGCGCTGTAAGAAGAGAGGACGAATCGGGTCTGCTCGCCTCGATCCAGGAACCATCGCCGCGGCCATGCTCGTCGGACCTCGGGTCATCCCGGGATTGTCCTGCCAGCGTTCGCAACGGGCCACCCTGGCCCAAGGGATTGCGAATTCCCTTGGGCTCCGCCGGGCCGCGGCCTGGGATCGGCGGAGCTATTCCGCCTGGCTGAGGGCTGACAGGCCCTTGAGGATGTCGATCGCGTAGGCGAGCTGGTAGTCGTCCTTGCGCAGCTCCGCCGCCGCCTCGGCGCGGCCACGCTCCTCCTCGATCTGGCGGCGCTCGTCCTCGGTCAGCGAGTCGTTCTGCAGGCTGCCGCGCAGGTCGGACTCGAAGCGCTCGCGTGCCGACGAACCTTCGGGCTCTTCCTCCTCGGTCTGGGGCGCCCTCGGCGGCTGCACCACGACGATGTCGGGCGAGACGCCGAGCGCCTGGATCGAGCGGCCCGAGGGCGTGTAGTAGCGCGCCGTCGTCAGCCGCATCGCGCCGTCGCCGCGAAGCGGGATCACGGTCTGCACCGAGCCCTTGCCGAAGCTCCGCTCGCCGATCACGATCGCCCGGCGATGGTCCTGCAGCGCGCCGGCGACGATCTCGGAAGCCGAGGCCGAGCCGCCGTTGATCAGCACCACCAGCGGCCGGCCCTGAGCGAGGTCGCCCTCGCTGGCGTTGAAACGCTCGCCCTCGCCGGGATCGCGGCCGCGGGTGGAGACGATCTCGCCGGCGTCGAGGAACGCGTCCGACACCCGGATCGCCTGGGTCAGAAGGCCGCCGGGGTTGTTGCGCAAGTCGAGCACGAAGCCGTTCACGGCGTCGATGCCGCCGGCTTCCTCCACCGCCGTCTTCAAGCCCTCCTCGAGGTTCGGATAGGTCTGGTCGTTGAAGGTCGTCACCCGCACAACCACGGTATCGCCCTCGACACGGGTGCGCACCGCCGTGAGCTTGATCGTGTCGCGGATGATAGAGACGTCGAAGGGCTCGTCGATGCCCTCGCGCACCACCGTGATGATGATCTCCGAGCCGACCGGGCCGCGCATCATCTCCACCGCCTCGTCGAGGGTGAGGCCGAGCACCGACTGGCCGTCGACATGGGTGATGAAGTCGCCCGCCTCGATCCCCGCCGCGTCGGCCGGGGTGCCGTCCATCGGCGAGACCACCTTGACGAAGCCCTCCTCCTGCGTGACCTCGATGCCGAGACCGCCGAACTCGCCGCGGGTCTGCACCTGCATCGCCGCCGCGTCGTCGGGCGAGAGGTAGGAGGAATGCGGGTCGAGCGAGGAGAGCATGCCGTCGATGGCGGCTTCGATCAGCTCGGCCTCGTCCACCTTTTCCACGTAGTCCGAGCGGATGCGCTCGAAGATGTCGCCGAACAGGTCGAGCTGCTGGTAGACCGAGCCCTGCGAGCGGACCTCCTGCGCCACCAGCGGTCCGGCGATCTGCGAGGTCACCAACGCGCCCGCCGCGCTGCCGATCGCCACGGCCAATGCGAACTTCTTCATTCCGTCATCCTCTCCTCGGGGCGAACCATGCGCCGGGATCGACCGGCGCTCCGCCCACTCTGAGCTCTATATAGAGCGTCTCCGTCGGCTCGCCGCCAGCATCTTGTTCTGCCGCGCCGAGCACCTCCCCGGTGCCTGGCAGCGGCCCGCCCATCAGCCCCAGCGGGGCACCCGCGGCCACCACGACGTTCGTTTCAGCATATAAGTGACCGAGCCCGGCAAGAACAACGAGATAACCGGCCTCGGGCTCCAGGACGATCACATTTCCGTAGTCGAGCAGCGGGCCCGCATAGCGCACGGTGGCCGTGGCGGGCGCGGTGACGAGCGCAAGCGGGCGGGTGGCGAGCACCAGGCCGGGCCGGGACACGCCGGCGGCGTCGGCCTCGCCGAAGCTGCGCAGCAGGATCCCGTCGACCGGCAGCGGCAAGCCTCCCCTGGCCTCGCGGAACGCCGGGCCGGAGGCCACCGCTTCTGCGAGCGGCACGGCGGTAAGGCCGGCGGCGAAGCTTTCCAGCGTGTCGGAACCTGCGAGGATCGCGGCCAGCGCCTCGGGGTCGTCGGCGTAGCGGCGCGGCAGCGGTTCGCGCTCGGAGATCGCCTGGCCCAGCGCGAGCCGCGCCGCCTGCACCCCCTTCAGGCCATCGGCCAGAGTCGACCTAGCGCCCTCCTGCAGCGCGCGCAGCATCGCAGCCTCGTCGAGCTCGGCGCGGAGCGCCGCCGCCTCGGCCTGCAGCGCCGGCGCGATCTCGGCCAAGAGGATCGAGGCTCGCGCGGTGCCGAGCGGCCCCGCCGGATGCAGGATGAGAAGCGGCACTTGGTGCTGATCGAGCCCGGCGAGCGCGCCGGTGAGCCGCGCGATCTCCTCGCGCTTGGCCTCGAAGGCGAGCCGGACCGTCTCTTCGCGGATCGCCGACCGGCGCAACCCGTCGCGGAGCGCCGTCAGCCCCTCCTCGTAGGCCCTCACCGTCTGGGTCAGCGCCGTCACCTGGTCGCGCGCGCCCTCCGCCTCCTCGAGCGCCACGGCGGCCTGCGCCAGCGCCTGCGCCGCCCGACGGGCGATCAGCACCGTCTCGGTGTCCTGCGCCTTGGCCGGCAGGGCGAGGAGGAGCGCGAAGGTCAGGGCGCGGAAAGTCATCGGCGGATCAGGCTCCTGCCCGTCATCTCGGGCGGCGGCGCCAGACCCATGAGCTCGAGCAGCGTCGGCGCGAGATCGGCGAGGCGCCCCTTCTCGAGCTTCGCCCCCTCCGGCCCACCGACCAGGATCACCGGAACCGGGTTCGTGGTGTGGGCGGTGTGTGGCCCGCCGGTCTCGGG
>JBFKAV010000065.1:0-18737 GCA_041621405.1 Paracoccaceae bacterium | reverse complement strand
TCGCCGCCGCGGGTGCGCTGTTGTGACGCTGCGCGTACTGGTCCTGCGCTACGCCGCATTCGCGGTCGCAGCGACGATTGCCAACCTCGCGGCGCAGCGCGCTGTCTTGGCAGTCGATCATTCGATGCGGGGCTACTTGTTTGCGGTGCTCGCCGGGACCGTGGTGGGGCTGGTGTTGAAGTACCTGCTCGACAAGCGCTGGATCTTCGGCGACCGCACGACCGGGCTTCGGGCGCACGGGCGGAAGTTCACCCTCTACACGGCGATGGGGGTCGTCACGACGCTAATCTTCTGGGGCAGCGAGAGCGCATTCTACCTGGTTTGGGGAACCGATCTGATGCGCGAGATCGGGGCCGTGCTCGGCCTTGCGGTGGGCTATGTCACCAAGTACCAGCTCGACCGGCGCTTCGTCTTCACCGACATCGCACTGGCACGCAGAGAGCCGGCATGACGCTGGAGGGCTGGGGACGGTTCCCTCGGCTCGCATGCCGGGTGCGCGCGCCGCGGAGCGAGGCGGAACTGGCCGCGCTGGTCGCCGAGGGCGGCCTGATCGCCCGGGGCAACGGACGCGCCTATGGCGACAGTGCGATCAGCGTGCAGAACACCGTCGACATGCGTCGGTTCAACCGGATGATCTCGTTCGACGAGACCAGCGGCCGGCTAGTTGCCGAGGCCGGGGTGCTGCTTGCCGACGTGATCACCTGCTTCCTGCCGCGAGGCTGGTTCCCCGCGGTGACGCCGGGCACCAAGTTCGTGACCCTGGGCGGCATGATCGCAGCCGACGTGCATGGCAAGAACCACCACAAGGAGGGGTCGATGGCCTCCTCGATGGACTGGATCGAGCTGATGGGTGCCGACCGCAAGGTCCGCCGCTGTTCGCCCTCGCGCAACAAGGCGCTCTTCGAGTGGACCCTGGGCGGCATGGGGCTCACGGGTGTGATCCTTCGGGCCGCGGTCCGGCTCAGGCCGGTCGAGACGGGCTGGATCCTGCAGGAGACGATACCGGCGCCGAGTCTGGCCGAGGCGATGGCAGCGTTCGAGGCGCGGGCGGACGCGACCTATTCGGTGGCGTGGATCGACTGCCTGGCCCGTGGCCCGTCGCTCGGTCGTTCGCTACTGATGCTGGGCGAACATGCCGAGCTGGGCGAACTTCCGGCGGCGCGGCGCCGGAGCCCGTTCGAGACGCCGCTCCGGCGGCGCCTGGTGGTGCCCTTCGACTTGCCAGGCCTCGCGCTGAACGGAAACTCGGTCAGGGCCTTCAACGCACTCCACTGGCGCGCCGGCATTCGGGCAGCGGGCGAGCGTCTGGTGGACTGGGACAGCTATTTCTATCCGCTCGACAGGATCGGCAACTGGAACCGGATCTACGGTCGCAAGGGGCTGGTCCAATTCCAGTGCGTGCTGCCGCCCGACGCGGCGCGGGCGGGCCTCGAGGCACTGCTTGGCGAGGTCTCCGAGTCCGGTCGGGGCGCGTTCCTGGCGGTCCTGAAGAAATTCGGTCCCGGGCGGGGCGGGCTCTCGTTCCCTCAGGAGGGCTATACGCTCGCGCTCGACTTCGCCGCAAACCGGAAGAGCCTCGCGCTGATCTCCGAGCTCGATCGGATCGCCATCGCTCACGGCGGGCGCTTCTACCTTGCCAAGGACTCCCGGCTCGAGGCGGCGCGGCTGCGCGAAGCCGACCCGCGCGCGGAGGATTTCGCCGCGATGCGGCGCGCCGACGGCACCCGGCCCACCTTCGCCTCGGCCCAATCAGAAAGGCTCGACCTGTGACCAAACCTCCCGTCCTGATCCTCGGAGGTCGCTCCGACATCGGGCTCGCCATCGCCCACCGCTTCGCCGCCGACGGGCATCCGATCCAGCTCGCCGCGCGCAAAGCCCAGGGGCTCGCGCCGGAAAAGTCAGATCTCGAGGTCCGCTATCGGGTGAACGTGACGCTGCACGAGTTCGACGCACTCGACGCCGGCGCGCCCGAGCGCCTGCTCGCGGCCTTGCCCGAGCTTCCGGGGATCGCCGTCTGCGCGGTCGGGCTGCTCGGGCAGCAGGAGGTATCGGAGCGCGACGCCCAGGCCGCCCGAAAGGTCCTTCGCAGCAACTTCGAGGGTCCGGCGCTGGTGTTGGCCGAGATCGCCAACCGCTTCGAGGCGCGCGGCTCGGGCAGCATCGTGGGCATCAGCTCCGTCGCGGGCGACCGGGGCCGGGCTTCGAACTACGTCTACGGCGCGGCCAAGGCAGGGTTCACCGCCTTCCTGTCCGGGCTTAGGAATCGGCTGGCGAAGAAGGGAGTGCACGTGCTGACGGTGCTGCCGGGCTTCGTGGCGACGAAGATGACCGAGGGCCACGATCTGCCGCCGAAGCTGACGGCGAGCCCGCAGGAAATCGCCGAGGCGATGGCGTGGGCGGTGAACCGGCGGCGCAATGTGATATACGTCAAGCCGGTCTGGTCATTGGTGATGCTGATCATCCGCAACATCCCCGAGCCGATCTTCAAGCGGACGAGGATCTGAGGGTCGCGGGCAATCCGGTCGCCAGGAGGTGCCCCGAAGGTCGCGTGGCACGCTTCGGGAGGATCCCGCTCCCGATGGCCAACGCGCGAAGCACCCCCGGGCCGTTAGCCCTCCAGGCGCGCGGCGAGATAGGCTGCGGCGAGGTTGAGCGTGGCGATCTTCGGGTAGTCGGACTCGGGGATATTGACGCCCAAGCGCGTGTGCAGCGCCGAGACGAGGTTCAGGAAATCCATTGAGTCGATCTCCAGTTCGTCCTGCAGGTGGTCGTCGGCGCCCACGTCGTCGGCGTCGATGTCTGGGGCGACCTTGGTGAGCTCTTCGAGGAAGGCTTGGCGGATCTCGGCGTCGGTCATAGGTCCTCCGGGCATTGCAGCAGTTTGTCGATCTCGGCGAGGAACTTGGCGCCGCTCCGGCCGTCGCTGACGCGGTGATCGGCCGAGAGGGTGACGGTCACAGTGGTGCGAGGCAGGACCGCGTCGCCAACGACCCAGGGCCGCTCGGCGGGTGCGCCAAAGCCGACGATGGCGACCTGCGGCGGGTAGATCACGGCGGCGATCGTATCGGCGCCAGTGTCGCCCATCGACGAGATGGTGATCGTGCCGTCGGACATCTCCGACGAGCGCAGGCGGCCGGTGCGAGTGCGGGCGACGAGGTCCCTCATCGCTGCCATGGTGTCGTCGAGCGAGAGCGTCTCGGCGTCGTGAATCGCGGGTGCGATCAGGCCGCCGCCTCTCAGCGCGACGGCGAGGCCGGCATGGACGGATCGCGAGGCCATGAAGCCATCGGCCCCGAATTGGCCGTTGATCTCGGGCACATTGGCGGCGGCCCGCGCCGCGGCCTTGACGAAAAGGGCGCCCATCAGGATACGCGAGTGCGGGTCGCGGGCGGCGTTGGTCTCGGCCAGCCAGTTGGCGGCGGGCTGCAGGTCGATGGTGAGCGAGAGGTAGTAGTGCGGGATCTCGCGCTTGGCGCGGGCCATGGCACTGGCGATCGCGGTACGCATCGCCTCGAGGTCAAGGCCGGGCTTCGCCGTGGCCGCGCGGGGGGCGGCGGCCGCCGGCGGCGCCCCGACCGCCTCGACGTCGGCCAGGAGGATCGCGCCGCCGGGGCCAGAGCCCGCGAGCGTTGCGAGATCAACGCCCCTTTCGGTGGCCAGTACGCGGGCGGCGGGCGAGGCTGCGGGCGCCTCGCCCGGGCGCGCGGCCGGGGCGGGAGGGGCCGCGGCCGGCGGTGTGGGCGCGGGGACCGGTGCGGGCGCAGGCGGCGCCTCGGCAACGGGCTCTGGCGCGGCCTTCGGTTCGTGCTTCGGCTCGGGGGCGGGCGGCGCCGCCGCGGGTGTTTCCGCTTTCGGTGCGGGCTTCGCGGCGGCGGCCTCGCCCGGGGCCAGGATCGTGGCCAAGGGCGCGCCCACCGGCAGTGTCGCCTCGAGCTCGGCGTCGAGGCTCTCGACGGTGCCTTCCTCGAAGCACTCGATCTCGATCGCGCCCTTCTGGGTTTCGACCACGGCGACCACGTCGCCGCGCTTCACCGTGTCGCCGGGCTTGATCATCCACTCGACAAGCTTGCCCGACTCCATGTCGGCGCCGAGCGAGGGCATGGCGAAGACGCCCATCGCCTCAGCCTTTCGCCAACGCCGCCATCGCGGCGGCGACGATTTCGGGGACCTGCGGGATCGCGGCCTGCTCGAGATGCTTCGGATAGGGGATCGGCACTTCGGCGGAGCAGACCCGGCCCACGGGCGCGTCGAGCCGCCAGAAGGCGCCTTCCATGATCCGGGCGGAGACCTCGGCGGCGAGCGAGCCGGTGCGCCAGCCCTCATCGACGATCACCGCACGGCGGGTGCGCGAGACCGACGCGAGGATGGTCTCATCGTCGAGCGGCCTCAGTGTCCTCAGGTCGACGACCTCGGCCTCGATCCCCTCCTTCGAAAGCTCCTCGGCCGCTTCAAGCGTCTTGAACAGCGAGCCGCCGTAAGTGAGGATCGTGATGTCGCGGCCTTCTCGTCGAATCGCGGCCTTGTCGATCTCGACCGCGCCGGCGTTGGCGGCAATCATGCCCGCCATGTTGTAGAGCATCACGTTCTCGAAGATCAGCACCGGGTCGGGCTCCTGAAGCGCGGTCAGCAACATCCCCCGCGCGTCCTCCAGCGTGGCGGGGGTGAGGACGCGAAGGCCCGGGATATGCGCGTACCAGCCTTCGAGCGAGTGCGAGTGTTGGGCGGCGAGCTGCTTTCCGGCGCCGGTCGCCATGCGGATCACGACCGGGCAGCCGAACTGGCCGCCCGACATGTGCCGGATCGTGGCCGCGGTATTCAGGATCTGGTCGAGGGCGAGGAAGGAGAAGTTGACCGTCATCAGCTCCACGATCGGCCGCATCCCCGCCGCGGCGGCACCTATGCCGGCTCCGGTGAATCCTGACTCCGAGAGCGGCGTGTCGCGGATGCGGGCCTCGCCGAACTCGGCCATCAGCCCTTTCGAGACGGCGTAGCAGCCGCCATAGGCACCGACGTCCTCGCCCATGAGGAAGACCCGCTCATCCTCCGTCATTGCCTGGCGGATCGCTTGCTTGACGCATTCGCGGTAGGTGGTGTCGACGGTCTCGGCCGAGGGCGCCGGGGGTTCCGGAGGTGGCGGGCGGTCTTCGGCCATGACGTGCTTCGTCAGGCTCTCGACCGGCTCCCATTCGCCGTTCTCGGCGAAATCCACCGCTTCGTCGATCTCGGCGTCCGTCTCGGCGATGATGGCGTCGACGTCTTCCTGGTGGATCAGCTTGTTCTCCAGAAGCCACCCCTCGAAGCGGACGATCGGGCCCTTGCCGCGCCACTCTTCCACCTCGGCCTTGTCGCGGTAGAGCTGGGCGTCGAACATCGAATGCGCCCGGAAGCGGTAGGTGCGGGCCTCGAGGAAATAGGGGCGGCCGGTTTCGCGGATCTTCGCCACCGCCCGCCGGGCGGCGGCCTCGACGGCGACCACGTCCATGCCGTCGACCGGCTCGCTCTCGATGCCGTAGGCCGCCGCCTTGGCCGAGATGTCGGTCGCGGCCTCGGTGCGTGCGAGCGCCGAGCCCATCGCGTAGCCGTTGTTCTCGCACACGAAGAGCACCGGCAGATCCCAGAGTTCGGCGAGATTCATCGTCTCGTGGAACTCGCCCTCGGCCACGGCGCCCTCGCCGAAGAAGCATGCGGTGACGTGCGGCACGCCGGCCATCTTGTCGGCGAGCCCGAGCCCGATCGAAAGCGGCAGTCCGCCGCCGACGATGGCGTTGCCGCCGTAGAAGTTGCGCGAGGCGTCGAACAGGTGCATCGAGCCGCCACGGCCGCCGGAGCAGCCGTTCGCCTTGCCGAACATCTCGGCCATGGTGGTCGTCATCGGCACGCCGCGGGCCAGCGCGTGGCCGTGCTCGCGGTAGGTGGCGACGATGCGGTCTTCGGGGCCGAGGACCGGGATCACGCCCACCGCCACCGCCTCCTCGCCGTCGTAGAGATGCAGGAAGCCGCGGATCTTCTCGCGCTGGTAGAGCTCGGCGCATTTGTCCTCGAAGCGGCGGATGCGGATCATGCCGCGCAGGAGCTCGAGGACATGCGCGTGGGTGAGGTGGGGCTTCAGGTCGGTCTTGGGATCCGGGGTCATTTCTCGTCCGATTCCAGCGTGGAGATGTCGCCCTCGGGCAGGCCGAGCTCACGGGCCTTCAGAAGCCGGCGCATGATCTTGCCCGAGCGTGTTTTCGGCAGCTGCTTTCGGAACACGATTTCGCGCGGGGCCACGGCGGGTCCGAGCTTCTTGCGGGCATGGCCGCGAATGTCGCGCTCGAGCTCTTCGGAGGCCTCGAAGTCGGGGTTGAGCGCCACGTAGGCCTTCACAACCTCGCCCGCGGTCTCGTCGGGGATGCCGATCACCGCGGCCTCGGCCACCGCGTCGTGTTCGATCAGCGCGCTTTCCACCTCGAACGGACCGATCAGGTGACCGGACGACTTGATCAGGTCGTCGGCGCGGCCGACGAACCAGAAGTAGCCGTCCTTGTCCTGCATCGCCAAGTCGCCCGAGAGGTACCAGCCGCCGACAAAGCACTTGTCGTAACGGGCCTGCTCATGGAGATAGGCGCGCATCATCGACGGCCATCCGGGGCGGAGCGCGAGTTCGCCGATCTCGCCCGGCTTGCAGTCGCGCACCTTGCCGTCCTCGCGGCTGACGATGCCGGCCTCGATCCCGGGCAGGGGCTTGCCCATCGAGCCCGGGTGAATGTCCATCGCCGCGGTGTTGGCGATCATGATGCCGCCGGTCTCGGTCTGCCACCAGTTGTCGTGGAACGGGCGGCCGAAGACCTCGTTGCCCCAGACCACGCCCTCGGGGTTCAATGGCTCGCCGACACTGGCCAGGAAGCGCAGGTTGGAGAAATCGTATCCCTTCGCCGCGGCCTGGCCGGCGCGCATCAGCATGCGGATCGCGGTGGGCGCGGTGTACCAGACCTGGACCTTCTCGTCCTGCAGGATGCCGTACCAGCGCTCGAGCTCGAATTCGGCCTCGTCGACGATCATCGTCACCCGGTTGGCGAGCGGCGAGATGATCCCGTAGGAGGTGCCGGTGACCCAGCCGGGGTCGGCGGTGCACCAGTAGATGTCTCCGGGCTTCAGGTCGAGCGCGAAGCGGCCCGTGGCGACGTGCGAGAGCACCGCGCCGTGGACGTGGACAGCGCCCTTGGGCTTGCCGGTGGTTCCCGAGGTGAAGTGGATCAGCGCCATGTCCTCGGGCTTCGTCGGCGCCGTTTCGAAGCGGTCCGAGGCCGCCGCCATCTCGGGGCCGAGGGCGACGCAGCCCTCGGGCACCTCGCCATCGTCGACCACGAGCACGAGCTTCAGCGACCGGATCTCGGCGCGCCAGCCGGCGACCTTGCGCTTGTAGAGCGCGGCGGTTGTCACGAGCACGTTGCCCTCACCGATTTCGAGCCGTGCCTTGATCGGCTCGGGCCCGAAGGCGGCAAAGAGGGGCGTGAAGGTCATCCCGGCCTTCAGCGTGCCGAGCGCGGCGGCATAGAGCTCGGGCGCCCGACCCATCAATCCGAAGACGCGGGCACCGGGCTTCAGCTCGTGTTTCGCGAGCACGTTGGCGAAGCGGGCGGCCATGCCGGCGAGCTCTCCATAGGTGAGGTCGCGGCGGCTTCCCTCCTTGCCGAGCCAGCGGATTGCTACCTGGCCGCCATGGCCCGCGGCGACGTGCCGGTCGAGCGCCTCGTGGGCGATGTTGAGCCCGCCGCCGGGCAGGCCATCGAGCATTTCGCGAGCGTCGTCCCAGGTGAAACTGGCGCGGACCTCGTCGGTGAGGTTGGCGGCCGCGCGGGTCGCGGAATCCTTTGTGATCGTCGGCCATGCCATGAACGTTCCTCCCCGGCTCCGGCCACGATGCGGTGGGCAGGACTGGCGCACATTGACGTGGGTCAACACCTGCGCCGGGAGGTCGGGAACCGGGCGGCGGCGTATTGACCCTTGTCAACTCGGCCGAAAAATGGCGCTGTTAGGGTTGTGCCTGGGCGAGTCCGGCAACGGAGGCGGCCCAGAACGGTCGGTGTCAGGCCACGCCCCATGCAGGGGTGGGTCGGGGCGCCGTCGAACAGGGAGATTGGAAATGTTTCGCAGGATTCCCGGGCGCGCCGCCCTCATTCCGGCGCTCGTGCTTGCCACTGCCACGACGGCGCAGGCCTTCACCGCCTGCCAGGTGACCGACACTGGCGGCATCGACGACCTGAGCTTCAACCAGACCGCCTGGAAGGGCGTCGAGGACGCCAAGGCCGAGCTCGGCATCGAGGGAAGGTTCCTCGAGAGCCAGGCCGAGACCGACTACGAGGCCAACATCAACTCGCTGCTCGGCGGAGGCTGCGACCTGATCGTCACCGTGGGCTTCCTCCTGGGCGACGCGACCAAGAACGCCGCCGAGGCCAACCCGGATCAGAAGTTTTCAATCGTCGACTTCGCCTACGATCCGACGATTCCGAATGTCGTGGGCCAGGTCTACGCGACCGACCAGGCGGCGTTCCTCGCCGGCTACCTTGCCGCCGGCATGAGCCAGACCGGAACCGTGGGCACGTTCGGCGGCATTAACATTCCGCCTGTGACCATCTTCATGGACGGATTCGCGGCTGGCGTGAGCTACTACAACGCCCAGAAAGGTGCGGACGTGAAGGTGCTGGGCTGGGATCCCGCCACCCGCGAGGGCCTCTTCACCAACAACTTCGAGAGCCTCGATGACGGCCGCGCCTTCGCCCAGAACCTCTACGACGAGGGCGCCGACATCGTGCTGCCGGTGGCCGGCCCCGTGGGCCTCGGCTCGGCAGCGCTTGCCGACGAGCTCGGCACCGATGCGCTGAAGATCATCGGCGTGGACGCCGACCAGTACCTGACCGACCCAGAGAAGAAGCACGTCTACCTGACCTCGATCCTGAAGCGCATGGACTCCACCGTGCTCGACGTGATCAAGGCGGCGATGGACGGCAGCTTCGAGGGCGGCGTTCTCGTCGGCACGCTGGAATCGGGCGGCGTCGCGCTCGCGCCGTTCCACGACTTCGAGGATGCGGTTCCGGCCGAGCTCAAGGCTGAGCTCGAGACGATCAGCCAGGGCATCATCGACGGCTCCATCATGGTCAGCCCGTAAGGGACAACTGCGGCCCGCGCCCAATTGCGCGGGCCGTGGCTTGCGGAGGGGCCATGGACGTCGAGCTTTCCGGCATCACCAAGCGCTTCGGTCCGGTCGTCGCCAACAACGGGATCGACCTGACGATCCGCGGCGGCGAGGTTCTTGGCCTCCTGGGCGAGAACGGTGCCGGCAAATCGACCCTGATGAACGTGCTCTCGGGCCTCTACGACTTCGACGCGGGGGAGATCCGCATTGACGGCAGCCCCGTGCACTTCGCCGGCCCGGGCGATTCGATCGCCGCAGGCATCGGCATGGTGCACCAGCACTTCATGCTCGTGCCGGTGTTCACCGTGGCTGAGAACGTGGTCCTCGGCGTCGAACCGGTGGGCCGGGCAGACTATCTGGACCTCGACCGCGCGCGGGAGCAGGTGCGCGAGATCGGCGAGAAATACGGGCTCGAGGTCGATCCTGACGAGCTGATCGAGCACCTGCCGGTCGGGCTGCAGCAACGGGTGGAGATCATCAAGGTCCTGTTCCGCGCCGCCGACGTTCTGATCCTCGACGAGCCGACCGCAGTGCTGACGCCGCAGGAGGTGGAGGAGTTCTTCGGAATCGTCCGCTCCTTGCGCGACGCCGGCAAGGCCATCGTATTCATCACCCACAAGTTGCACGAGATCCTAGAGATCGCCGACCGCATCTCGGTGCTGCGTCTGGGCGAGATCGTCGGCGAGGCCGACCCGAAGACGGTGAAGCCCGAGGAGCTGGCCGAGATGATGGTGGGCCGCCCTGTGAGCTTCGAGGTGGACAAGCCGCCCCGCGAGCCGGGTCCGCCGATCCTCGAGGTGCGCGACCTCGTGGTGCTGCGCGAGGACGACTCGGTCGCCGTTGATCACGTGAGCTTCACCGTGCGCTCGGGCGAGATCGTTGGACTGGCCGGCGTGCAGGGCAACGGCCAGACGGCGCTCGTCGAGGCGCTCACGGGCCTGACCCGGCCGGCTGCCGGCGAGGTGATCTACGAGGGGCGCGAGATCACCCATGCTTCGCCCCGCGCGCGCCACCGCGCGGGGATCGCGCATGTCCCCGAGGACCGCCAGCGCATGGGCCTGGTTGGATCGTTCACCATTGCCGAGAACATGGTGCTGGACACCTACTACGACGAGCGCTTTTCAACCGGTCCCCAGGTGCATTGGGACCGGGTCGAGACCGCTGCGGCGGTACTCGCCCGCGATTTCGACGTTCGTACGCCGTCGGTGTTCCTGAAGGCCCAGCACCTATCGGGGGGCAACCAGCAGAAGCTGGTAGTGGCGCGCGAGCTCTCGCGCGACACCAAGCTGGTGATCGCGTCCCAGCCGACCCGCGGGCTCGACGTGGGCTCGATCGAGTACATCCATGCCCGCCTTGTCGCGGCGCGGGAGGAAGGCGACGGGGTGTTCATCGTCTCCTCCGAACTCGACGAGATCCTGGCCCTCTCCGATCGCATCCTGGTGATGTTCAAAGGCCGGATCGTGGCCGAGTTCGACGCCACCCGGGGCCTGGTGGAGAAATCCGCCGTCGGCCTGGCGATGGCTGGGGCCGCGACATGAACGGGAAGTCCACCCTCGACGACGCCGCCCGCGCGCTCCTGAACCGCGCGGCACCGGGTCGGACCGAGTTCGAGGATCTGGTCGTGGTGCCGGTCTTCGCCGTGATCGTGGCGCTGATCCTCGGCGCGCTCACCATGCTCGCCACCGATGTCGACCTCGTCACCATCGGGCGCAGCTACGTCGCGCTTCTCGTGGGCTCGGTCGGATCGCTGAACGCGATCTCCGAGACGCTGACGGCGGCCTTCCCGCTGGTCCTGGCCGGGCTCGGCCTGGCGCTCGGCTTCCGCACCGGGCTCTTCAACATCGGCGCCGAGGGGCAGCTCCTGATGGGCGGGCTGGCGGCGGTGATCTTCGGCTTCTCGTTCCCGGGCCTGCCGTTCCCACTGCTCATGGCCGCCTGCCTTCTGGCCGGCGCGCTGACCGGCGCGCTCTACGCCTCGATAGCAGGCTGGCTCAAGGCTGCGACCGGTGCGCACGAGGTGATCTCGACGATCATGCTCAACCTGATTTCCTATCGCCTCCTCGACTATTTCCTGCGCCAGCCCTTCGTACAGCAGACCGGCCGCACCGACCCGATCTCGAAATCGGTGCCGCCGAACGCTGCTCTGCCGCGGCTTCTCGACTGGGTGGACCCGAACCTTCGTGTCCATGCCGGGTTGTTCCTGGTGCTGATCGCGGTGGCGCTGGTCTGGTGGATCCTGTTCCGCACCAAGCTCGGGTTCGAGTTCCGCGCCAGCGGAGAGAACCCCGACGCCGCGCGCTACGCGGGCATCCGGGCGCCGCTTATCATCGTCCTCGCCATGGCCACGGCGGGGGCCCTCGCGGGGCTCGCCGGGGCGAACCAGGTGCTCGGCGTCCTCGGCCGCGCTTCGCCGGGCTTCTCGGCCGGGATCGGCTTCGACGCGATCGCGGTGGCGCTCCTGGGCCGCTCGCATCCGGTGGGTGTTTTGCTGGCCGGGCTTCTCTTCGGTGCGCTCGAGGCAGGCGGGCGGCAGATGCAGGTCGATGCCGGCGTCTCGATCGACCTCATCGGCATCATCCAGGCACTGATCATCGTGTTCATCGCGGCACCGCTGCTGGTGCGCGCGATCTTCCCCTGGGGCTTCCGCAATGCCGAGGGCAGGAAATGACCGCTGTCGACCAGCAAGCGGCGCTCGCGACGGCACGCAAGATCGAGACGGCAAGGGCCCGCCAGGCGCGCCATGCCGGGGTCGTGCTCCTCGCGCTCGCGGTCTTCGTGACTTACGTCTTCGGCATCGGCACCGAGGGCGACGCCACCTTCCGCCTTTCCCGGCCGACCGACCCCTGGGCGCTGGGCGACCTCGTGGTTCCGGCGGCGCCGTTCAACTACATCGCCGCAGCCCTTCTGGCCTTCTTCGGCGCTCGTCTGTTCCTTAGAGGCGGCGCGCGCTGGATCGGCCTCCTGCTCGGCCTCGGGCTCGCCTTCGCGGTGATGGCGTTCCTGGTCTGGGCGACGGCGGGAAAGGCATTCTCGCTGACGGGGATGCTGCAGGCCACCATGGTGCGCGCTGTTCCGATCGCGCTCGGCGGGCTCGCGGGCACGCTTTGCGAGCGGGTCGCCGTGGTCAACATCGCGATCGAGGGTATGCTCTTGGCCGGTGCCTTCACCGGCGCGCTGATGGGCTCCCTGCTCGGCGGCTGGGGCGGGCTCGTCTCCGCCGTCGCTATCGGCGGGCTCTTCGGCTTCCTTCTCGCCATGCTCGTGGTCACCTACCGGATGGACCAGATCATCGCCGGCGTGGTGATCAACCTCTTCGTGCTCGGGCTGACGAGTTACGTCAGTTCCCAGGTCTTCGCCGAGCATCGTTTCCTCAACAACGCGCCGGTCTTCCGCGCCTGGAAGATCCCGATTCTCGGCGACATTCCGGTGATCGGGCCGATGCTGTTCCAGCAGAATCTCTTCGTCTACGGTGCGCTGGTCTTGGTGGCGGTGGCGACCTACTACCTGTTCCACACCCGGCATGGCCTCCGTGCCCGCGCCGTGGGCGAGCACCCGCGCGCCGCCGACACGCTGGGGATCGACGTCTACTGGACGCGTTACGTGCACGTCACCCTGGGCGGCATGGTGGCGGGCTTCGGCGGCGCCTGGTTCACGCTGGGCTCCGTAGGGCGGTTTGACGAGAACATGACCGGAGGCCGCGGCTTCATCGGCCTCGCTGCGATGATCTTCGGCCGTTGGCACCCGGTCGGGGCGCTGGCGGCGGCACTTGTCTTCGGCTTCGCGGATTCGCTGCAGCAGAAGCTGGCGCTGCTCGGCACGCCGATCCCTTCGGAGTTCCTCGCGATGGCCCCCTACATTGCCACCATCGTGGTCGTGGCCGGCCTGATCGGCCGCGCCCGGCCACCGGCGGCCGACGGCAAGCCCTACGTGAAGGAGTAGAGCGCTTTTGGACAATGCCGCGCGGACGCCTGCCGGAGTTGACATCGGTACCACGTCCGGGCTCTCGATCCGTCCTTGGAGCGTCGGCCGAAGTCAGACGGTCAAACGCGGCCGAGCCGCTTGCCGGAGAAGCCTGATGGACCTGCAAGACGAAATCCTGATCCCGGCCCCGCGTGACGCGGTCTATGCGGCGCTGAACGATCCCGAGGTGCTGAGGAAGTGCATTCCCGGCTGCGAGGAGCTAACGAAGATCTCCGACACCGATCTCGAGGCCAAGGTCATGCTCAAGGTCGGCCCCGTCAAGGCGCGCTTTGCAGGCAAGGTGAAGCTCAATCCCGAAAATCCGCCCGAGCGTTTTACTCTCGGTGGCGAGGGCAATGGCGGCGTCGCGGGCTTCGCCAAGGGCGGCGCAGACGTCCATCTGGAAGACCGCGGGGTGGAGACCCTCCTCACCTACAACGCCAAGGCCGAAATCGGCGGCAAGCTCGCCCAGCTCGGCAACCGCCTGGTCCACGGCACAGCCAGGAAGCTCTCGGCAAGCTTCTTTGAGGAACTCTCCCGGCACTTTGCGGATTCCGGGAAAGCCTGAACGAGCCCCCCGGCGCCGTGCGCAGTCGGTGCGACCGGGGAAAGCACCGCGGCGGCGACCTTCGCGGAAAGGGGGAGGCGGGCGGCGGTCAATGTCGGGCCATGCTTCAGGTTTGGCGGAAATCGCGGGATGGTTGGCGCACCGCCCGGCAGGGCATCGAGGCGCGTCAATGGCCGCCGCCGACGTCACCACTCCCGGCCGAAGGCACGCAGGAGGTCGAGCCGGGAGATGATGCCGGCAAGCCGGCCTTCCTTCATCACCGGGAAGCGGCGATAGGGCATGGCGAGGAACCGCTCGGCGGCGGAAATGATGTCGAGCCCGGCTTCGAGGGTCTCGACCGGGGAGGACATGTAGGCGGCGACGGTGCCGCCGAGCTCCTGGTGGTAGCTCGCGTGCAGCACGGCGCGGAAGCAGTCCTTGGCGGTGAGGATGCCGACGAGGCGGCCGGTCTCCTCGATGACGGGGGCGCCGGAGATGTTGTGCTTGATCAGGAACGCGGCGGCGCGGTTGACCTCCATGCCCGGCGAGAGGGTGAGCGGGTTCGTGTTCATGTAGCGCTCGATCGTGGGGCGGTGGGTCATGGTTCATGGTCTTCGTGGAGGCGGTGCGGGCAGGTCTCGCAGGCGCCACAGGAGAGTCCGCCGCAGCTCCCCCTGATTGGCGCCCGGCCGAGGAGCACGCCGGCCGCGAGGCAGAGGACGGCGAGGCCGAAGACGGAAGCGGCCAGTGCGATTGTGGCGATCATGTCCGGTCCTCCGCGAGAAGCCGCCGTTCTGCGCTGCGGGTGGCAATGGCGTGGAGCCGCGTGCCCTCGCGGGCGAGGAACAGCGCGTCGAGGTTATTGGCCTCGGCGAAGGCTTGCGCGCGTTCGCGGCCCATGGCGAAGAGGGCGGTGGCAAGCGCGTCGGCGCGGGCGGCGGATGGGTGGAAGACGGTAACGGAAGCAAGGTCGCCCGAGGCAGGCGCCCCGGTCCTGGGGTCGATGACGTGGCCGTATCGGCGCTGCCCGAGCGCGTAGCCCTGCTGAGTGTCGCCCGAGGTCGCGGCTGCGGTGTCGAAGAGCGTTGCGAGGCGGGCGAGCCCCCCCTCGGCGCCTTCGATCCCGACCTGCCAGGGGCGGCCCTCGGGATGGGCGCCGCGAGCGAAGACCTCGCCACCGAGTTCGATGAGGAACCTCCCGTAGCCGAGCGCGTCGAGCGCCGCCACGGCGCGGTCGAGGGCGTGGCCCTTGGCGATGCCGCAGAGATCGAGGGTGAGGTCGGGCCGCGCCTTGCGCAAGGCCTCGCCCTCGAGCGCAAGGAGGGTGGCGCCGCCCGGCCCGCCGGCGATTGGCCCGAAGCCGTAGCGGGCGACGATTGGGCCGAGGGTGGGATCGAAGGCGCCTTCGGTCTCGGCGGCAAGCGCCAGTGCGTCGCGGGTGACGCGGGCAGTCTCGTGGGCGATGGACACGAGGTCGGTCGTGGCGCGGGTGTTGAAGCGGGTGAGGTCGGAGTCCGCCCGGTAGGGCGACATCAGCCGGTCGACCTCGGCCACCACGGCGGCGACGGTGGCGCGGACGGGCTCGGTGTCGGCCACCCCTGGCAGAGTGAGCCGCCAATAGGAGCCGAAGGCGGGGCCGCCGATGCTCTGGGTGGCGCCGGCGCGGGCGGTCAGCGCGGTCGAGGCGAGGGTGGCGGCGAGGAAAGTGCGGCGTGTCAGCCTCATCTCAGGTGCTCGCGAAATCGTCGAAGAAGATCGAGTCGGGCTCGACCCCGAGGTCTTCCAGCATCGCGGTGACCGCTCGCATCATCAGCGGCGGGCCGCAGAGGTAGTACTCGCAGGCCTCAGGGGCGGGGTGGTCCTTCAGGTATGCGCGGTAGGCGACGTCGTGGATGAAGCCCTGCGCGCCCGTCCAGCCGTCCTCGGGGGAGGGGTCGGAGAGGGCGACGGTGAACCGGAAGTTCGGGTGCTCCCCGGCCAGCCGTGCAAATTCCTCCTCGTAGAACAGGTCGGCCCGGCTACGGGCGCCGTACCAGAACGAGAGCTTGCGGGTGGTGCCGCGGCGGGTGAGCTGGTCGTGGATGATGGCGCGGAGCGGCGCCATGCCGACGCCGCCGCCGATGAACACCATCTCGCGCTCGGTCTCCTTGGCGCGGAATTCGCCATAGGGGCCGGCAACGTCGAGCCGGTCGCCGGGCTTCAGCGCGAAGAGATAGGAGGAAACGACGCCGGGCGGCGCCTCGGGATTACCCGGAGGCGGCACCGCGAGGCGGATGTCCATCACCACGCGTCCCGTGTCCTCGGGCCGGTTGGCGATGGAATAGGCGCGGGAGGTCGCCTCGTCGGTTTCGGCGCGGAGCTCGCGCAGGCCCATACGGGCCCAGGCGGCCTCGTGCGCGGGGGCGATTTCGATTTCGGCGAAGTCGAGCGCGTAGGGCGGCGCCGTGACCTGGGCGAAGGCGCCGGCCTCGAAGGGGAAGGCGGCACCCTCGGGGAGCTCGACGACGAGCTCCTTGATCAAAGGTGCCAGCATGGCGTTGGAGACGACCCGGCAGGACCAGGTTTCGGCGGCGAGGATCGCCTCGAGCACCTCCACCTTGAGCGGCCCCCGCACGACCACCTGGCAGGCCAGCCGCAGCCCCTCGGCGACCGAGCTGGCGCCGAGCGTGCCAAGCTCGGTCGGCAGCGTCGGGCCGCCACCTTCCGGCACTTTCACCCTGCAGAGCCCGCAGATTCCCTTGCCGCCGCAGGGCGACGGAATCGGGATCTCGGCGCCCTGGAGCGATGCGAGGAGCTTCTGCCCGGAAATTCCCGTCACCTCGCGGTGGCCATTCACCGTGATCATCACCGGCAAGGCCGGCTGCAGCACCCGCCGCGCACCCATCACGAAGAGCGCGAGCGCGAACACGAGCGCGATCATCAGAAAGGTGGCGAGCGCGATCTCGGTCATTGGCTCGCGAGGCTCCCGAATGCTGTGAAGCCCATCGACATGAGGCCTGTCACCACGAAGGTGATGCCGAGCCCCTGCAGCCCCTTCGGCACGTCGGCGTAGGCGAGCCGCTCGCGGATCGCCGCGAGCGCGGCGATGGCCAGTGCCCAGCCCACTCCGCCGCCGAAGCCGAAGACCGCGCTCTCGGTGAGCGTGTAGCTGCGCTCGGCCATAAAGAGCGAGCCGGCGAGGATCGCGCAATTCACCGTGATCAGCGGCAGGAAAATGCCGAGCGCGCGGTAGAGCCGCGGCGCGTAGCGGTCGAGCGCCATTTCGAGCACCTGCACCATGGCCGCGATCACGCCGATGAAGGCGATCAGCCTGAGGAAGCCGAGGTCCACTTCCGGCAGGCCGGCCCAGGCCCAGGCGCCTTCCGAAAGGAGGTGGGTGAGGATCAGCTGGTTCACCGGCACCGTCACGGTCATCACGACGATCACCGCGAGCCCGAGGCCGAGCGCGGTTTCCACGCTCTTCGACACCGCGAGGAAGGTGCACATGCCGAGGAACAGCGCCAGGATCAGGTTGTCGGCGAAGACCGCGCGGAGGAAGAGCTCGGTCATGGTGCCGGTTCCAGAAGCTGCACGGGGTGCGGGTTGCGCTCGACTTGCTCGGTGCGCCAGCTGCGCAGCGCCCAGATAAGGAGGCCGAGGAGGAAGAAGGCCGAGGGCGCGAGGAGTAGGAAGCCCAGAGGCTCGAACCACCCGCCCTCGGCGGCCGGAGCGAAGACTCGAGCCTCGAACAGGGTGCCTGCGCCGAACAGCTCGCGCACGAAGGCGACGATGAGCAGGATCGCCGAGTAGCCAAGCCCGTTGCCCATTCCGTCGAGCACGCTGGGCCAGACCGGGTTCGCCATGGCGAAGGCCTCGGCGCGGCCGAGCACGATGCAGTTGGTGACGATCAGCGCGACGAAGATCGAGAGCCGCTGGCTGACGGAATAGGCGTAGGCCTGCAGCACCAGGTCGGCCACGATCACGAGCGAGGCGATGATGGTGATCTGCAGGATCAGCCGGATCGCGCTCGGGATATGGCGGCGGATCGCCGAGATGATCGCGCTCGAGGCCATCAGGACGAGGGTCAGCGCAACGCACATCGTCAAGGCCGTGGTCATCGAGGTAGTGACGGCGAGCGCGGAGCAGATGCCGAGGATCTGCAGGGTCACCGGGTTCTCGGCGATGATCGGGCCGGTGAGGATGTCGAGGGGGCGGCGCATGGCTCAGATCTCCCCCCGGCGCAGCCTGTCGAGCACCGGCCCGAAGCCGTTGGGGCCGACCCAGAAGCGAACCATGTTCGTCACCCCATTGCCGGTGCGGGTCGCGCCGGTGATGCCGTCGACCTCGTATTCCGTGGTGGCGCCGCCCTTCTTGACGGCGAAGCGGATTTCGCCGGTCTCGTCGGCGAGCTTGGTGCCGGGCCAGAGCGCCTGCCAGGCGGCGTCCTCGATCTTGGCGCCGAGGCCCGGGGTCTCGGCCTGTTCGGTGATGGTCAGGCCCGCCACGGTGTTGAGGTCGCCCTGCAGCGCCAGGTAGCCGCGGATCGTGGATTGGTAGCCGGCGCCGTGGACCGGGAGGATCACCAGCGCGGTTTCGGCGCCGCTCCGCACGATGTAGAGCCGCGCGAGGTTCGGCCGGGTGCCGAGGTTGGCGATGTCGGCCTCGGGCGAAAGCTCGGTGTTGAGCGCCGGGTCGCGGGCGACGGCCTCGGGGTCGAAGTCTTCGGGTGCGACCTCCTCGGCTACGCCGGCGGTGGTGAGGTCGACGACGATTTCGTCGAGCCGGTCCGCGCCAGCCTCGGCGAGAAGATCGGCGAGGCCCGGCAGCGTGGCGACAAGCGCCTCGAGCCGGGCACGCGCCTCGGCGGCGCGATTGGCATCGAGCCGCGGGCCAAGCATCACCGCGGCGGTAGAGACAGCGAGTGCGCAGACGGCGGAGACCAGGAACGCCATGGCCAGCGTCTTGCCGCGGTTGTCGGCGGGCGTCGCCAGGAAGCGGCGCCAGCGGGCGAAGGGGGAGAGGTCAGCCATGGCGTCGGGCCCTTGCGGAGAGGCTGGCCGAGACGGCCAGGTGGTCGAT
>JBFKAV010000064.1:0-18850 GCA_041621405.1 Paracoccaceae bacterium | reverse complement strand
GCATGCGCCGATGTTGCGCTGGGCGGCGGAGAACACCGGCGCCTGCTCCTGGAGCTGGATTGCCGAGCAGGCCCCGCGCCTTTCGGAAGCCGAGCTGGAAGTCGTTGAGTTCAACCAGAAAATGGGCGTCGCGGCCGGTTACTCGATCAGCTTTCCCGCACTGTCGCAGCGCGCGCAGGGAGTGCTGGCGCTGACCGCGCGGCGCGGGATGACGCAGCAGGAGGCCGATGCGGTCTGGCATGACCATGGCCGCTGCCTGCTGCAGCTCGCGACGGTGGCGCATCTCAAGATCACCACCCTGCCCTACACCGGCGCCCGCCGGCCGCTGACCAAGCGCCAGCGCGAGGCGCTGGAATGGGTCGGCGACGGCAAGACGACGCAGGACATCGCGGTGCTGATGGGGCTGACGCCGGCGACGGTGGAAAAACACCTGCGGCTGGCGCGCGAGGCGCTTGACGTGGAGACGACCGCGCAGGCCGTGCTCAAGGCCTCGTTCCAGAACCAGATCTTCGTCGTGCAGCCGCGCGACGAGGGGATATGACCGGGTGACGAGGTAAGGATTCCCTGACTTTCCTTACCTTACGTCATGCGGCACTCTGCAACCGTTCCGTGAGTGGTGGCATTAGCCAAGGAACAGCGGCTCGGAACGGCTTGAGATTTTGGGCAAGTTGGGCCGCATCCGGGAAACCGGACCCGTCGGCCGGGGCGGCGTATTCCTGCCGCGCCGGTCGGCACCCCCGGACGCGCCCCGCCGCATCCCCGAGCGCGGCGCAAACGGAAACGGAGCGGCCCTCCCCGGCCGCTCCGTTCTCGTTTTCGCAGCGATGCCTCGCGCCGATCAGACGTTGAGCTTCGCCACCTCAGCGGCGAAATCCTCTTCCTTCTTCTCGATCCCCTCGCCCACGGCGAGGCGCGCGAAACCGGTGATCTCGGCGCCCGCCTCCTTCGCCGCCTGGGCCACGGTCAGCTCGGGGTTGATCACGAACGCCTGGCCAAGCAGCGTGACCTCGGCGGCGAACTTCTTCATCCGGCCTTCGATCATCTTCTCGATCACCGCCTCGGGCTTGCCCGATTCCCGTGCGATCTCGATCTGGATCTGACGTTCCTTCTCGACCACCGCCGGGTCGAGGTCCTTCTCGCTGAGCGAAGCCGGGTTGGCTGCGGCGACGTGCATCGCCACCTGCTTGCCAAGTCCGCCGTCCTTGCCCTTGAGCGCCACCAGCACGCCGATCTTGCCCATGCCCTCGGCGGCGGCGTTGTGCACGTAGGTCGCCACCGCGTCGCCCTCGACCCGGGCCATCCGGCGCAGCGTCATGTTCTCGCCGATCTTGGCGATCGCGTCGGTCAGCGTCTCCGCGACGGTCTTGCCGCCGATCTTGGCGGCCTTCAGCGACTCCAGGTCCCTGGCGCCGAGCGCCGCCTCGGTGATCGCTGCGACCATCGCCTGGAACTCGGCGTTCTTGGCCACGAAGTCGGTCTCGGAATTGACCTCGACGGCGACGCCGACGCCACCCTTCACGGCCACGCCGACGAGGCCCTCGGCGGCGGTGCGGCCGGACTTCTTGGCGGCCTTGGCGAGGCCCTTGGTACGCAGCCAGTCGACCGCGGCGTCCATGTCGCCATTGTTCTCGGTGAGCGCCTTCTTGGCGTCCATCATGCCGGCGCCGGTCATCTCGCGCAGCTCTTTCACCATGCTCGCGGTGATCGTCATTTGCTCTCTCCTCGGAATGCGGGGAAATGGGCGGGGTCGCCTCCGCCCGGTCATGGCATGTGGAAGGGCCGGCTTCAGGCCCCGGCCTTCTCCTCGGCGGCGGGCTCGGCTTCTTCCGCGGCTTCCTCGGCGGGCGTTTCTTCCAAGGCACCGAGATCGACGCCGGCGGCGCCGAGCTGGGCCGACATGCCGTCGAGCGCGGCGCGGCTGGCGAGATCGCAGTAGAGCGCGATGGCGCGGGCGGCGTCGTCGTTGCCGGGGATCACGTAGTCCACGCCCTCGGGCGAGCAGTTGGTGTCGACGACCGCCACCACTGGGATGCCGAGCTTCTTGGCCTCAAGGATCGCCAGGTCTTCCTTGTTCACGTCGATCACGAAGAGAAGGTCCGGCAGCCCGCCCATCTCGCGGATCCCGCCGAGCGAGGCCTGCAGCTTGGCCTGCTCGCGCTCCATGCCGAGGCGCTCCTTCTTGGTCAGGCCCTCGGCGCCCTGCGCCAGCTGCTCGTCGAGCGTCTTCAGGCGGCTGATCGACTGGCTGACCGTCTTCCAGTTGGTCAGCGTGCCACCGAGCCAGCGATGGTTCATGTAGAACTGCGCCGCCTTCTCGGCGGCCTCGGCGATCGGTTTCGAGGCCTGACGCTTGGTGCCGACGAAGAGGATGCGGCCGTTCTTGGCCACGGTCTCGCGGATCACGTTGAGCGCCGCGTCCAGCATCGGGACCGTCTGGGTCAGGTCGATGATGTGGATGCCGTTGCGGTCGCCGTAGATGAACTCGCCCATGCGGGGATTCCACCGCTGGGTCTGGTGGCCGAAGTGTACGCCAGCTTCAAGAAGCTGCCGCATGGAAAACTCGGGGAGCGCCATGCCTAATCCTTTCCGGTTTCGCGCCTCGGCAGAGCCTTTGAGGGTTGCCCCCAACCGGTGGACCGAACGGGGATGTCTCCCCCGAAGGCCCGAACTCCGCCTGTGAAGTGGCGCCGCCTTACGCGGGATCGGCACGCTTGGCAAGCCCCCTGCCCCTGGCTGCGAGACGGGAAAGGGGGCGCCATGATGGCGCCCCCTGCCCCGTTTCTGACCGCGCGAGGAATCAGCGCGCCAGCGCCGCCAGGTCTTCGGCCGCCTTCAGCTCCACCTGGAGCCGGGCGCCGAGTCCGTCGGACATGCCGAGGAACACCTGCGCCTGCACCCCTTCGAAACCGAGGTACTCGCCGGTGCCGCCGGTGACCGCGCGGTCGACCGGCACGCCGATGTCGACCAGCTCGGGCCCCTGGGTGATCAGCAGCCCGTCCTCGAACTGGTAGGTCTGGCGGCTGAGAAGCAGCGTGCCGGTCTCGGTGCGCATGCCGTCCCCGACGAAGACCCCGTCGCAATTCCAGGTGCCGATCACCAGCTCGGGAAAGGCCGGGCTGCCGTCGGGGTTCACCCCCTCGACGCCGCCGTCGAGCGTGCCGGCGGGGTAGATGTAGCCCTGGGTGACGAAGACGTTGCCGTAGGCCGGCATGCCGTCCTCGAACACCGGCTGGGGCGCGAAGACGAAGCGGGTGTGGTCCTCGGCCACGTCGAAGCGGGTGAGCCCCTCGGCCCCGGCGGGCAGGGCGAGCATCGTGGCGACGATCATCGCGGTGAGATTGGTCTTGATCATGGTCGTTTCCTTTCTGGTCTTCAGGTTCGCGGGTTTGCGGGTCGGACCGGGCAAGCCTCCTCCGGTCGCGATGCCGGCGGGCATCGCGTTCGGTAGCTGCCTGGTCCGGGGGATCCCGGCCGCCGGGCCTTCGCCCGCCGGCGCGGGGGTTCAGGGGCCGGGGCGACCGGCCCTGGGGTTCAGAGCCACCAGTGCCGGCGCAGTTCAGCCTCGAGCCGCGCGCGCTGCACCGATGGGCCGCGCCGGCCGCGGGCGCGTCGTGCAGCGCCTTCCGATGGGTCGCCGTGCGCTGGCAGAACATCCGGCAGCGCGAGCATCCCGGTCAGCCGGCGGACGATGGGCAGACGATGGTTCATGGCGTGATCCTCCTTCCGGTTCGCTCAGGCCGCGTGGACGTGAAGCTTCGTGCCGATTTCGCCGACGTGGCGGTGATCGGTGCCGCAGCAGCCGCCCACGACCCGCAGCGCCGGCAGCCGTGCGATCAGCGCTTCGTGCAGGTGCCCGAATTCCGCCGGATCGCCGTCGTCGAGCTCGGTTGCGGCATCGAGCTCGGCGTGGCTCAGGCGCGAGGCGTTGGCGCGGAGCCCGCCCAGGCGGCCGAGCCAGGCCGCGCCGGCCTTGATCTCGGCGTCGAAGTGGTCGGGATGGGCGCAGTTCACCAGGTAGTAGAGCGGCGCGCGCCCGGTCAGCCCGTCGACTTCGGCGATTGCGTCGGGGATCGCCTGCCCGGTGGGCAGCCGGCCGTCGGTCTCGACGGTGAACGAGATCGCGACCGGGATCCCGGCAGACTTTGCGGCGCGGGCGATGCCCGCCGCCTCGCCGGCATGGGTCATGGTGATCGCCGAGACGATATCGGCCCCCGCCGCCTTCAGCGCCGCGACCTGCGGCGCATGGCTTTCCTCGGCGGCCTCGGGGTCGAACGCCTCCTCGATCACGTAGCCGTCGCCGGCGGGGCCGACGACGCCATTCAGCAAGATCGGCAGGCCGCTCTTCTCGTGGCGCGCCCTCAACTCCTCGGCGTAGGCCACGGCGCGGGCGTTCACGCTTTCGATGGCCGACTTGGGAAGCCCCATCCTGGCGATCCAGTCGCGGTTGGCGCGCCAGGTCACGGTGTCGAGCACGAAACCGGTGCCGGCCTTTTCGGCGAGGCGGATGAAGCGCTCGAAGTAGCGGGTGAGCGCGGCCTTGCCGGTGTCGCTGTCCAGGAGCGTGAAGGCGGCAAAGCTCGGCAGGTCGAGGCCTTCGTGGAACACCATCGAGGTCTCGAGCCCGCCATCGGTGAGATAGGGCGTCGCGCTGTCGAGATAGGCGCCGATGCGATTGGGTCTGGTCATATCTGTTCTCCCTCGGATTGGAATGCCCGGACCATAGGGGGTAGGAACTGGCCCGTTGAGCAGGATTGCGGTATACTTCACTCGAACAGGGGTTTTGCGGCGCCATTTCAAAACCTTGTCGGTCCGCACGCCAGGAGGCGCGCGCCCGCCATCGCCGAAAAACCGTACCGTAGGTCAAGCGTTGAGGAGGAGCCGGGCCATGGGCAAGGGCTCCGACACCCGCTCCAGGATTCTCGACATCGCCGAGGAAGCGGTGCTCGCCAAGGGTTTCGACGCGACGTCGATCGACGAGATCGTTGCGGCTGCCGAGATCACCAAGAGCGGTTTCTTTTACCATTTTTCCGACAAGAACGCACTCGCCCTGGCGCTGATCGAGCGCTACATCGAGGTCGAGAACCAGCTATTCGACGACCTATGGGCGCGGGCGCGCGAGCTCTCGGACGACCCGCTGCAGGCCGGGTTGATCGGGTTGAAGCTCCTGGCCGAACTGCTCGAGGACATGCCGAACGGCCATCCCGGCTGCCTGGTCGCCTCGGCCGCCTACCAGGACCGGCTGTTCAACGCCGACGTGCGCGAGGCGAACCGCCGGGCGGTGCTGGGCTGGCGGGCGCGGTTTCGCGAGATCTTCGAGGAGATCCTGGCGCTCTACCCGCCGCGCGAGCCGGTCGACATCGACGCGCTGTCGGACATGGTGAACACCGTGGTCGAAGGCGGTCTGGTGATGAACCGGGCGCTGAACGACCCCAGGGCGGTGGTGGGGCAGCTGATGCTGCTGCGCACGTTCCTGAAGAACCTGTTCCTGCCCGCCGCCCCGCCGCCGCCGCTCAGCCGAGAAGCCAGCCCAGAAGCGGCAGGTGCGCGGAGCTGAGGCGCTCGATCTCGGCCAGGCTGCGCGGGGTTGAGAGCCAGTCCGGCAGGCCACGGGTCTCGCCGCGCAGGATCACCGACTTGCGGCGCAGGAGGTGCTCCCAGTCGGGCGCGGCCTCGAAGCCTTTCGGCAGCCGCTTGAGGTCGGGCTCGTCCCAGTCCGATCCAACCGCCTTCGCGGTTTCGACGGCGCCGAGGAGCCGGGCGCGGTCGGCCGGGTCGGTCACCCGCTCACGGAAGCTGGCCAGCGCCTTCGGCGACAACCCGTACTGCCCGGCGCCGAAGCCGACACGCTCGGGGTGCAGCACGAGGTGGAAGCCGGTGTGCCGGTCGGGCGCGCCCACCGGCGAGAGCACGATGTGCATCATCGGCGCGTAGGGCGACTTGTCCTTCGAGAACCTGACGTCGCGATTGATGCGCCGGAGCGCGCCGTTGATCTTCGGCATCGCCTCGAGGCGGGGCCGGGCGTTCGCGCAGAAGGGCTGCAGCGCCTCGATCAGCGACAGCCCGACGTCGCGCCAATGCGCCTCATAGCGGGCGCGGTTGGCCTCGAACCAGTCCTTGCGGTTGTTGGCCGAAAGCTCGGCCAGGAACCGGGGCGTCTCGGGCGGGATGCCGGCGAAGCTCATCTCGGGCCTCCTTGCTGCAAGTCGGGGCAGTCTAACTGCGCGGGGCCGGTTCGCACAGTGCTTGCGCCGCTCCGGCGCACGGGCGATGAAGCGGCATGGCGACGGCACCCGACATGATCTGCATCGGCGCGGCGCACTGGGACATCATCGGCCGAAGCCCGGTGCCGCTCGGCCCGGGCGACGACGTGCCGGGGCGGATCGACCGCCGGCCGGGCGGCGTGGCGCTGAACGTCGCGACGGCGCTCTGCCGCTATGGCCTGACCCCTGCCCTCCTCGCTGCTGTCGGGCGCGACGCCGAGGGTCAGGCGCTGATCGAGGACTGCGGGTGCCTCGGAATCGCGACCGACCAAGTCCATCGCCCGGAGACGGGGGCGACCGACCGTTACCTCGCCGTGGAGGACCCGAGGGGGATGATCGTTGCCGTCGCCGATGCGCGCACGCTGGAGGCCGCCGGGGCAAGGATCCTGCGGCCGCTCGAGGATGGGCGCCTCGGCTCCGCGGCGGCCCCCTGGCCGGGGACGATCGTGCTCGACGGCAACCTCTCGGAAGACGTCATGGCGCGCATCGCCGCCTCGCCCGTCTTCGGCGCGGCCGACCTGCGCCTGGCCGCCGTCTCGCCGGCCAAGGCCGCGCGGCTCCGGCCGTTCCTCGGCCACCCGCGTGCCACCCTCTCCCTCAACCGCGCCGAGGCGGAGGCGCTTCTGGGTGCGCGCCTCGAGGACGCGCCGGCGGCGGCCGAGGCGCTTCGCGCCCGGGGCGCGCTTCGGGCACTGGTGACAGATGGCGGGGGCATGGCCGCCCTGGCGGACGCGGACGGCGTGAGCGCCGAGACGCCGGCCGCGGTGGCGGCGGCGCGGGTCACCGGCGCGGGCGACGCCGTCGTGGCCGGGCACATCGCCGCGGAGCGGCGCGGCGAAGCGGGCCGGCTGGCGCTCATATCGGCGCTCCGGGCGGCGACCGAGCACGTGGCGGAGGGCGCGGTGTGACGGCCCCCCTCGCCGTCTCGCCCGAGGTGGCGCGCGCCCGCGCCGAGGCTGCGCCCGTCGTGGCGCTGGAATCGACGATCATCAGCCACGGGCTGCCCTTCCCGCGGAACCTGGAGCTGGCCCGGCGGCTCGAGGACGAGGTCCGCGCGGCGGGCGCGGTGCCGGCCACTATCGCGGTGATCGGCGGCGCGATCCGGGTCGGCCTATCAGACGCCGAGATCGAGGCCCTGGCCGGGGGCGAGGGCGTCGCCAAGCTGTCGCGCGCCGACCTGGCGCCCTGCCTCGCCTCGGGGCGGACCGGGGCGACGACGGTGGCGGCGACGATGATCGCCGCCCGGCTCGCCGGGATCGAGGTCTTCGCCACCGGCGGCATCGGCGGCGTGCACGGGGGCGCGGAGACGAGCTTCGACGTCTCGGCCGACCTGCGCGAGCTTGCCGAGACCGCGGTGACGGTGGTGGCCGCCGGCGCCAAGGCGATCCTCGACCTGCCGAAGACGCTGGAGGTGCTGGAGACCCTCGGGGTGCCGGTCTTCGCCTATGGCCAGGATGCATTCCCGGCGTTCTGGTCGCGCGATTCCGGGCTTGCCGCGCCGCTCCGGGCCGACAGCGCGAGCGAGATCGCCCGGGCGCACATGATGCGCGCAAGCCTCGGCCTGCCGGGCGGGCAGCTGGTGGCGAACCCGGTCCCCGCGGCAGCGGAGATCCCGCGCGCGGAACTTGCGCCGCTGATCGCCGAGGCGCAGCGCGAGGCCGAGGCGGCGGGGGTGACCGGCAAGAAAGTGACGCCGTTCCTGCTGGCGCGGCTCGCCGAGCTGACCAGCGGGCGCAGCGTCGAGGCCAATATCGCGCTGGTTCTGAACAACGCCCGGCTCGCCGCCGCGATCGCCGCCGAGATCGCCCGCCTGCGGGTCTAGCGTCGCGCGCCCGAGGCCGATTGTAAGGCAGGCCGGGCGCACCTAGATTGGCGGGGCGGCAGGCGAAGGCACCCAGATGGACAAGCATCCCCCAGGCGAGGAACCGCATCACCACGAGCGGCGCAGGCCCGGGTTCCTGGCCCGGCTCAGGGGCAATTTCCTGACCGGGCTGGTCGTGGTGCTGCCGATCGGGCTGACGCTCTGGCTGATCTGGACCGTCACCGGGTGGATCGACGGCTGGGTCCTGCCGCTGATTCCGCACCAGTTCCGGCTCGACCAGTACATCGGCATCGACCTGCGCGGCGTGGGCGTGGTGATCTTCCTCGTCTTCACGGTGCTGACGGGCTGGATCGCCAAGGGCCTGATCGGGCGGTCGCTGCTGCACTGGGGCGAGCGGCTGGTGGCCCGGATGCCGGTGGTCCGGTCGGTCTACAGCGGGTTGAAGCAGATCGCCGAGACGGTCTTCGCGCAGTCGGAGACCTCGTTCAACAAGGCCTGCCTGCTGGAATACCCGCGCAAGGGAATCTGGGCGATCGGGTTCGTCTCGACCACCGCGAAAGGCGAGATCGCCGCGCGCGCACCCGCGGGCGAGCCGATCCTGAGCGTGTTCCTGCCCACCACGCCCAACCCGACCTCGGGCTTCCTGCTGTTCCTGCCCAAGTCGGAGGTGATCGAGCTCGAGATGACGGTGGAGGACGCGGCGAAGCTGATCATCTCGGCCGGCCTGGTCTACCCCTCGGCCAAGGAGGCCAAGGCGGCGGCGGAGACGCTTGCGAGGAGACCCCTCGCCGGCTGATTTTGCGGTGTCGGCATGGTGCCGATTTTCTGGCTTCTCTTGCACCCTCTCTTGCTGGACGGTGAGATCGGGATGCTCATGAGGATTGCGCCGGCGCTGCCGGTCGTGAGCCCCCCTTTGCCCGGGGCCACGCTGTGCCGTCATGAAGCTGCCGTCGTTCGCCCTCGCGATGCTCCTCGGAGGCGATTCGCGGGTCGAGGCGGTTCTCGGCCGAGTTCCAGCCGCCCGAGCCGGGCCGGAGACCGGGACAACGGCCGCCCGCGAACCTCGCTGTGTGCCGGAAGCCACAGTGGCAGTGCGATAAGTGCCATTGGTCATACCCCCGCCGGTGCTGCCGCTTGCGATTCTTCGCGGAGAAGGGATAAGTCCTCTGATCCGCGCTACTAAGGCGCGCCGAGTTGCTGGGGAACCGAAATGAACATCCTGAAAGCCACGGCGATGGCTCTGCTGGTCGCCACTCCGTCTTTCGCTGGCGGCATGGCCGAGCCGGTCATGGAGCCGGCGGTCATCGAGGAAGAGACTGCGGCGGGCTCGAACGCCGGCATCATCGTTCCGATCGTCGCGCTCGTGATGTTCGCCCTCGCCATGTCGAACGGCGACTGACGGGGCGCAGAGAACGAGGACGCCCCGTCACAGCGACGAGGGGGTCCGACAAGATCGAGTGCTACTGACCGCGGTGCCAGTCGGCGCCGCGGTTTGCATTTGGGCCGGTCGATCCTGCCTGCGATGCAGCCACGCGGTGGGAGGACGTTTCAGAGCGCCGTCCAGCCGCCGTCGACGCTGATCGTGGTGCCGGTGATCTGCTCGGCGGCCTCCGAGCAGAGGAACACCACGGTGCCGCCGATCTGGCCGGTTGTGGCGAACTGCTTCGAGGGCTGGCGCGACAGCATGACCTCGCGGATCACCGTCTCTCGGTCCATCCCGTGTGCCTTCATCTGGTCGGGGATCTGCGCCTCGACCAGGGGGGTCAGCACGTAGCCCGGGCAGATCGCGTTCGCCGTGATCCCCTGCCCCGCGGCCTCCAGCGCCACCGTCTTGGTCAAACCCACGATCCCGTGCTTGGCCGCGATGTAGGCCGACTTGTAGGGCGAGGCGGTCAGCCCGTGCGCCGAGGCGATGTTGACCACCCTGCCCCAGCCCCTGGCGCGCATCCCGGGCAGGGCGGCGGCGGTTGTGTGGAAGGCCGAGGAGAGGTTGATCGCCACGATTGCCTCCCACTTCTCGACCGGGAACTCCTCGATCGGGGCGACATGCTGGATCCCGGCGTTGTTGACGAGGATGTCGCAGCCGCCCGCCTCTTCGACCAGCCGGCGGCAATCGGCGCCCTTCGACATGTCGGCCCGGACGTAGCGCGCCTCGACGCCGTGCGCGGTGCCGATTCGCTCGGCCAGCGCGTGATCCTCGGGCGAATCGGTGAAGGAGTTCAGCACCACTTTGGCGCCGGCGCGGGCAAGTTCCTCGGCGATGCCGAGGCCGATCCCGGAGTTCGATCCGGTGACGATGGCGGTCTTGCCCGAGAGAGACATGGCGGCTCCTTGAGTTTGCGTCGCCGCGTCACGCTAGATGCTGCAATTGCGAAATGCACGAGGCCGCGAGCCGGACGGCCAAAAAAAACGCCCGCACAAGGCGGGCGTTGAGTTATTGAGGCAGGTTTCATACAGGCAAGAAACCTATCGAGCAGTGCTCTACTTATACGCCGTCCTCCGCCGAGGTCCAAGCTAAAAGTTTGAAAAGGCTAAGTGTCGCGGATAGCCTCTCGGGCAAGGCGCAACCGGGCAGGAGGCAAATCCGAGATGCTGGTCAGACCGATAAGGGCGGTGGCGTCCGCGTGGCTCGTCGCGGCCATGGCGGCGCTGGCCACACCCGCCTTCGCAGAGCCGCAGCATGGCATAGCTATGTATGGCGACCCGGTGCTGCCACCCGATTTTGTGTCGTTGCCTTACGTGAACCCGGACGCGCCGGCGGTCGGCCGAATCGTCTTCGGCGAGGGCGGCGGCTTCGATTCGATGAACCCCTACATCCTGAAGGGCAGCGCGCCCTATGGCGTGCGTGTACACTCTGTTGAAAGCCTGATGGGGCGGAACTGGGACGAGCCCTTCACGCTCTACTGCCTGCTCTGCGAATCGGTCGAGACCCCCGACGACCGCTCCTGGGTGGAATTCACCCTGCGCGAGGAGGCCCGGTTCTCCGACGGCGCCCCGGTGACCGTGGAGGACGTGCTCTGGAGCTTCGAGACGCTCGGCTCCGTCGGCCACCCGCGCTACCTCAACGCCTGGACCAAGGTCGCCTCGGCCGAACAGACCGGGCCACGGTCCCTGCGCATCGCCTTCAACACGGTCGACCGCGAGCTGCCGCTGATCATGGGTCTCCGCCCAGTGCTGAAGAAGGCGCAGTGGGAGGGCAAGGACTTCGCCGAATCCGGGCTCGAGGTGCCGGTGGGCTCCGGGCCCTACGTGGTGGAAAGCTCCGAGCCCGGCCGCTTCGTGCGCTTCCTTAAGGACCCCGACTGGTGGGGGGCGGACCTGCCCTTCAACCGCGGCCAGCACAATCTCGACGAGATCCGCTACGACTACTACGGCGACGCGGGCGTGGTGTTCGAGGCCTTCAAGGCCGGCGAGGTTGACAGCTACCGCGAGGCCTCGGCGGCGAAATGGGCCACCGCCTACGACTTCCCGGCGGTGCGATCGGGCGCGATCGTCAAGTCCGAGATCCCGCACGGCCGGCCCTCCGGGATGACCGGCCTGGTGATGAACACCCGCCGGCCGATCTTCGAGGACTGGCGCGTGCGAGAGGCGATGATCCAGGCCTTCAACTTCGAGTTCATTAACCAGACCCTGAACGGCGGCACCGAGCCCCGCATCCGCTCGTATTTCGGCAATTCCGAGCTCGGCATGGGCGACGGCCCGGCCGAGGGCCGCGTCGCCGATCTCCTGACGCCGTTCGAGGCGGTCCTGCTGCCCGGCGCGCTCGACGGCTACGCGTTCCCGGTCTCCGACGGCTCGGAGGCGAACCGGGCGGGCGTGCGCCGCGCGGCGGAGCTGCTGGCCGAGGCCGGCTGGGCGGTCCGGGGCGGCGTCCTGACCGACGCCGACGGCAAGCCCTTCAGCTTCGAGATCGTCCTGCAGCAAGGCTCATCGGAGCTACAGTCGATCGTCGACATCTACGTCGAGGGTCTGGCGCGGCTCGGGATCACGCCCAAGGTCACCACCATCGACAGCGCCCAGTACACGGAGAGGACGAACGGCTACGATTTCGACATGACCTGGTACACCCGCGGGCTCTCGCTCTCGCCCGGCAACGAGCAGGTGCTCTACTTCGGCTCGAACGGGGTGGCCGAGCCCGGCTCGCGCAACCTGATGGGCATGAACTCGCCCGCCGCCGACGCGATCATCGCCGCGCTCCTTGCCGCCGAGAGCCGCGAGGATTTCGTCGCCGCGGTACGCGCGCTCGACCGGGTGCTAACCTCGGGTCGCTACGTGATCCCGATCTGGTATTCCGACGTCTCGCGGCTGGCGCATCGGCGCGAGTTGAAGTTTCCGCAAACCCTGCCAGTTTACGGCGACTGGACCGGCTTCCAGCCCGACGTCTGGTGGTTCGAGGAGTGACAACATGATTCGCAGCTTTCTTCTGATCCTGAGCCTCGGCCTGGCGCTGGCGGCCTGCAACACCGTCGAGGGCGTCGGCCAGGACATCTCGGGCAGCGCCCGCGCGGTGAAGAACACGTTCTGATCGCCTGCCCCGGCGTCGAGCGCGCCGGGGCATCCGCGATCGGGGCAATGTCGGTATGCAATCGCATACCGACTTCCCTCGCCTTGGGATTTCCGTTATCACCGCGCGCGAAAACCGATTCACGAAAGGTGAGGGACGATGGCGAAGATCAAGGTGGCGAACCCGGTCGTCGAGCTCGACGGCGACGAGATGACCCGGATCATCTGGGACTTCATCAAGAAGAAGCTGATCCTGCCCTACCTCGACATCGACCTGAAATACTACGACCTCGGCATCGAGGAGCGCGACCGCACCGACGACCAGATCACGGTGGATGCGGCCAATGCGATCAAGAAATACGGCGTCGGTGTCAAGTGCGCCACGATCACGCCCGACGAGGGAAGGGTCGAGGAGTTCGGGCTGAAGCAGATGTGGCGCAGCCCCAACGGCACGATCCGCAACATCCTCGGCGGCGTGATCTTCCGCCAGCCGATCATCTGCAAGAACGTGCCCCGCCTGGTGCCGGGCTGGACCAAGCCCATCGTCGTCGGCCGCCACGCCTTCGGCGATCAGTACCGCGCCACCGACTTCGTGTTTCCCGGCAAGGGCACGCTGACGATCAAGTTCGTCGGCGAGGACGGCAAGGTGATCGAGCGCGAGGTGTTCCAGGCCCCCGGCGGCGGCGTCACGATGGCGATGTACAACCTCGACCAGTCGATCATCGATTTCGCGCGCGCCTCGATGAACTACGCGCTGAACCTCGGCTGGCCGCTCTACCTCTCGACCAAGAACACCATCCTCAAGGCCTATGACGGCCGCTTCAAGGACCTGTTCCAGGAGGTCTTCGACAAGGAGTTCGCCGACAAGTTCAAGACGGCCGGCATCACCTACGAGCATCGGCTGATCGACGACATGGTCGCCGCCGCGCTGAAGTGGTCGGGCGGCTACGTCTGGGCCTGCAAGAACTACGACGGCGACGTGCAGTCCGACACCGTGGCCCAGGGCTTCGGCTCGCTCGGCCTGATGACCTCGGTCCTGATGACGCCGGATGGCAAGACGGTCGAGGCCGAGGCTGCGCACGGCACGGTGACGCGGCACTACCGCCAGCACCAGGCCGGCAAGGAGACCTCGACCAACTCGATCGCTTCGATCTACGCCTGGAGCGGCGGCCTGAAGCACCGCGCCAAGCTCGACGGCAACAAGGAGCTCGCGCGCTTCGCCGAGACCTTGGAGAAGGTCACCGTGCAGGCCGTCGAGGACGGCCACATGACCAAGGACCTCGCGCTCCTGGTCGGCCCGAACCAGAAGTGGCTGACGACGATGGGGTATCTTGAGAAGGTGGACGAGTACCTGAACAAGGCGCTTGCCTGAAAAGGCGGCAAACGTGGCAATTTGGCCGGGCACCGTCCCGGCCTTTTGCTTTTCGGGGGATCGTCCCGCGGTGGGACACCGCACCAAGGGCACGTGGCAAGCGTCAGCCGCCGGGAACCCGGCGGGCTATCTCGATCACGCCGGAAGGATCGTCCCGTCTCGTTTCAGCAAGACGGGCCGCGACAGACACCGTGAACGATCGCACCGGGTCCGTTGCCCGCATCGGTGGGATCGGCAGCGCCGGGCGTGGGGCCGGCCTGGCAAGGGCTTCTGAAGACATCGCTAGCGCGACGATGAACGACAGCGCCAGCGCAATGAAGACGGAAAAGGTGATTTTCAACATAGACTTACCCTTGCTCCCCCTTGTATTTGATCCCAAGCGTGGCACGCGACATCTCGAACTCAAGACGGACTCCTCAACCGCCCTGTCCGGTGTAGACCCAATTCCAGGTTCGCCGTCCGCAACCCGATGGATCCTCTCGCCCGACGCGTGCCCGCACCAGTCCGGCGGTCGATCCCCTATGGCCTTTGCCGCGCCGCTCCTGTATGGCCCCGGCCAACCTCAGACAGCACCCGAAAAGAGACTTCCGATGGAGCTTCGCAACATCGCCATCATCGCCCATGTCGACCACGGCAAGACCACGCTCGTCGACCAGCTCCTGAGGCAGTCGGGCGCCTTCCGCGAGGGCCAGCAGGTGGCCGAGCGGGCGATGGATTCCAACGACATCGAGCGCGAGCGCGGGATCACGATCCTCGCCAAGTGCACGAGCGTCGAATGGCAGGGCGCGCGGATCAACATCGTCGACACGCCGGGCCACGCCGACTTCGGCGGCGAGGTGGAGCGGATCCTCAGCATGGTCGACGGCGTGGTGCTGCTGGTCGACGCCGCCGAGGGGCCGATGCCGCAGACCAAGTTCGTGACCTCGAAGGCGCTTGCCTTGGGGCTCCGCCCGATCGTGGTGCTGAACAAGGTCGACAAGCCCGACGCCGAGCCCGACCGGGCCTTGAACGAGGTCTTCGACCTCTTCGCCAATCTCGGCGCGACGGACGAGCAGCTCGACTTCCCGCATCTCTACGCCTCCGGTCGCGCCGGCTGGGCCGATCGGGAGCTCGACGGCCCGCGCGCCGACCTCGCGGCGCTGTTCGAGCTGATCCTCGCCCACGTGCCCGCGCCGAGGCAGCTTTCTCATGCCGGCGAGCCGTTCCGGATGCTGGCCACCACGCTCTCGGCCGATCCCTTCATCGGCCGCATTCTCACCGGGCGCATCGAATCCGGCCGGCTCCGGGTGGGCGACCAGGTCAAGGCGCTCTCCCGCACCGGCGAGCGGATCGAGCAGTTCCGGGCGACCAAGGTGCTGGCGTTCCGCGGCCTCGCCCAGACGCCGGTCGACGTGGCCGAGGCGGGCGACATCGTCACGGTCGCCGGCATGTCGAAGGCGACGGTGGCCGACACGCTCTGCGACCTGGGCATCGACTTGCCGCTGCCCGCCCAGCCGATCGACCCGCCGACGATCAGCGTGACCTTCGGCATCAACGACTCGCCGCTCGCGGGGCGCGACGGCACCAAGGTGCAGAGCCGTGTGATCCGCGAACGGCTGATGAAGGAGGCCGAGTCGAACGTCGCGATCAAGGTCGCCGACACCGCCTCGGGCGAGGCCTTCGTGGTCTCGGGCCGCGGCGAGCTGCAGATGGGCGTCCTGATCGAGAACATGCGCCGCGAGGGCTTCGAGCTTTCGATCTCGCGGCCGCGGGTGATCTTCCGAGAGGAAGGATCCGAGAGGCTCGAGCCGATCGAGGAGGCGATCGTCGACGTCGACGACGAGTTCACCGGCGTGGTGATCGACAAGCTGACCGGCGAGCGCCGCGGCGACCTCGTCGAGATGAAGCCCGCCGGCGCCGGCAAGACCCGGATCGTGGCGCACGTGCCCTCGCGCGGCCTCATTGGCTACCACGGCCAGTTCCTGACCGACACTCGCGGCACCGGGGTACTCAATCGCATCTTCCACGCCTGGGCGCCCTACAGGGGCCCGATCCAGGGCCGCCGCCAGGGGGTGCTGATCTCGATGGAGAACGGCGTCTCCGTCGCCTATGCGCTCTGGAACCTCGAGGAGCGCGGCCGGATGTTCATCGGCGCTCAGGAGCAGGTCTACGAGGGCATGATCATCGGCGAGCACAGCCGCGACAACGACCTCGAGGTGAACCCGCTGAAGGGCAAGAAGCTGACCAATATCCGCGCCTCGGGCACCGACGAGGCGGTGCGGCTGACGCCGCCGGTTAGGATGAGCCTCGAGGAGGCCATCGCCTATATCGACGACGACGAGCTCGTGGAGGTGACGCCGAAGGCGATCCGGCTCCGCAAGCGCCACCTCGACCCGCACGAGAGGAAGCGCCAGGCCAGGGCCGGCTGAGGGCGGACTTTGACAGGCCCTGCCCCGGCCTCCTAAGCTTCCCGCGTCGGCGGCGGTGAGGGGAGATGGCGACGGCACGGAAGCTCCTCGCGGTGATGCTGCTTTGGATGCTCGCGCCGGGCGCCGCGCCGGCTTCTCCCGAGGCGCTGGCCTGCCCGGACCCGCGCACCCGCGTCGCGGCCGAGAGCCCCGCGCTTCGCGATCGCGTCTGCGCCCGGGTCGAGGCATCGCGCCCGCTCCTTGGCGCCTGCGGCCTGGAGCAGAGCCGGCCGATCACGCTCCACGTGGTGTGGGAGATCGCCACCGACCCCCTCGGCCCGAACTGCCTCGGCTCCTACGCCTGCGACACGGACGAGATCCGCGTGCTCCACCCCGAGGCACTGCTCCAGGCGGTCGGGGCCGACAATCCCCTGGCGCGGCTCTCGGCGGACGAGCTCTTCGACAGCCTGGTCACGCACGAGCTTGCCCACGCCCTCTTCGCCCAGAGCGCGGAGGGCGGGCGACCCCCCGCTTTCGTCGACCAGGAATACGTGGCCTACGCGATGCAAATGGCAAGCCTCGAGGAGTCGGCGCGAGCCCGGCTTCTCGAGGCGCATCCGGGGCCGCAAACCGTGCACGCGCTCGAGCTCAACGGCATCGTCGCCCTCGCCGCGCCGACCCTGTTCGCGGCCAAGGCCTGGCGGCATTTCGCGCAGGCCGGGAACGGCTGCACCTTCGTGGGCCGGCTGGTGCGGGGCGAGACCTCTCTGGCGCTCGTGCCCCGTTAGCGCCGTCTCGGCGGATTATCGCACAACCGCGAATTGATTGTTTCCGGGCGTCGCGGGATTATGCCACGACTTGGTGGAGGATTTCCCGTAATCAAATGAATCATGGAGAGATTCGACATCTTCGACCGGCGCATCCTGGCGCTTCTGCAACGGGACGCTTCGCTCCCGTTGGACGATATCGGCGCAGAGGTCGGGCTTTCGCGCAACGCCGTCTGGCGGCGTCAGCGGGCGCTGGAGGAGACCGGGGTGATCCGGCGACGCGTCGCCCTCGTCGACCCCGACAAGCTCGGGCTTGGCCTCACGGTCTTCATGCAGATCCGCGTCAAGGACCATACCCCGGGCTGGCTCGAGCGCCTGGCGCAGGCGGTGCGCGAGATGCCGGAGATCCTCGGCGCCTACCGGACGACGGGCGACCGCGACTTCATGATCCGGGCCCGGGTCGCCGACATGAAGGCCTACGACGCACTCTACCATAGGTTGATCCGCCGGGTGGAGCTGGCCGAGGTCTCAGCAAGCTTCGTGATGGAGGAACTGAAGGAGACGACGGCGCTGCCGCTGGAGACCTAGCGCTCCCGTCCGTCGCCGCGGGCCGCGGCCCGCGCCTCCCGTTGGGCGCGGTGGCACGCTGGCGCGCGGCGCGAGGGGGCTGTCGGCCCCCGCTTCGCGCGGTGTCCGCGCGAATTCACCCCCGAGGGTACTTCCGAAACGGGGAAGGACCGGCGCCCTGTTTGCTGCCTCCCCGTTTTCTAGGCATCTCCTTGCAGTCGCCGCAGGCGACCGAGGCGGAGCCCCCTGCCTCGCGCCGGCCCGGCTCAGGCGTTGACGTCGACGACGACGCGGCCCTTGACCTCGCCTTTCAGGATCGCGGCGCCGAGGGTGGGGAGATCGGCGAGCGTCGCGGGCTGGATCATCGCCTCGAGCCGATCCATCGGAAGGTCGGAGACGATCCGGTTCCAGGCGCGAACCCGGTCCTCGTGGGGCCGCATCACGCTGTCGATGCCGAGCAGGTTCACGCCGCGGATGATGAAGGGGATCACGGTTGTCGGCAGCGCCGGCCCGCCGGCGAGGCCGACCGCGGCGACCGAAGAGCCGTATTTCATCTGGCCGAGCACGCGGGCGAGCATGGTGCCGCCCACCGCATCGACGCAACCGGCCCAGGTCTCGGATTCGAGCGGGCGCTTCACCGGCTCGGCGAGGTCGGCCCGCGGGACGATGCGCGTGGCGCCCAGGCCCGTGAGATAGCTTTCGGTCTCGGGCCGGCCGGTCACCGCGGCGACCTCGTAGCCGAGTCGGGCGAGGATCGCGGTGGCGACCGAGCCGACCCCGCCGGCCGCGCCGGTGACGAGGACCTCGCCCCGTCCGGGCTCGAGCCCGTGATCCTCGAGCGCCATCACCGCGAGCATGGCGGTGAAGCCCGCCGTGCCCACCGCCATCGCCTGCCGCGTCGTCAGCCCCTCGGCCAGCGGCACCAGCCAGTCGGCCTTCACCCGCGCCTTCTGGGCGTAGCCGCCCCAGTGGATCTCGCCGACCCGCCATCCGGTGAGCACCACCCTGTCGCCGGTCTTGTAGCGGGCGTCGCCGGAGGCCTCGACGGTGCCGGCGAGATCGACGCCGGGGACGTGCGGATAGTGCTTCACCAGGCCGCCGCCGGAGCCGAGGCAGAGCCCGTCCTTGTAGTTCACCGTGGAGTATTCGACGGCGACGGTGACGTCGCCCTC
>JBFKAV010000063.1:0-18863 GCA_041621405.1 Paracoccaceae bacterium | reverse complement strand
GCCCTCGAGCAGCGTCGACATCCGGTGGCGGCAGACGTTGGACATCGCGCGGAGCCGGCCCTCGCCGTCGCGGAGCACGATCACCGGCTCGCCGGCGATGGCCATGGTCAGGTAGTCGCCGGGGTTGGGCAGCGCCTCGGCACGGCCGGCGCAGAGCCATTCCCTGGCGAAGATGTGCTCTTGTTCCAGCGCCAGGAACTCCGGCGAGGTGTAGACCGATTTCGGCATGGCGCGGGCCTGCCCGAAGGGCTGGGCCACGTTGGCGCGAAGCTCGTCGAGGGGAGAGAGGGCGATGTCGTCACGGGCCATGGGTCACTCCGCAGCCTTGGGGAGACGGTGAGAATACCACTTCGTCGCGGCGCCGTCTCTGGGGCGCGCTTCGGGGCGGCGGACGCGCGCGAAGGGCCGGGAGGAACTCTCGTCGACCTCCAAGGGGCCGCCCTGAAACGGCGCGGGGTCCTTCTCGCCGGTCCGGGTCATCCGTGCTGTCCTCTGTGGCCGTCGCGGCGGTTCGCGGTCGCCGCGCGGCGGCAATCTGGCGGATCCGCGGCTTCGGGGAAACTATAGATTGGCTAGGCTTGGATTAGCCAGAGACTAATCCGGATCGTCCCGCCGAGCGCCCCGACCGGCGCAACGCCCCGGTCCGGCAGAGGGCGCGCGACGAATCCGGCGCTGGTGGCGCGCTCCCGTTCCGGCGCGACTGCTGCGGCTTCGCCCCGAGCCGGGGGCTGGCGCGGGCGGGGCGGTCCGGCGTAGCTTGCGCCCGGAGCGGGGAGGGTCAGGGCATGTGGACATCGCTGAAGGACGAGGCGCTGCGGTTCAGGAACACCGTGACCTGGTCGCTCGAGGGCTGGCGCGCGGCCTGGGCGACGGAGAAGTCGCTCCGGCAGTGGACGGCGGTCAACATCGCCTCGGCGGCGCTGGCCTTCGCGCTCGACCTGACCACGCCCGAGCGCGCGCTGATCCTCGCGCTCGGGCTCCTGGTGCTGATGGCCGAGCTTTTCAACACCGCGATTGAGAACGCGGTCGACTACATCTCGGCCGAGCGGGACCCCAGGGCGAAGAAGATCAAGGATTGCGGCAGCGCCGCCGTGGCGATGGCCGCGCTCTCCGGGGGCGTGGCCTGGGTCGTCGTGTTGCTTGGGTGAACTGGCGCGCCCCGGGACAGACCAGCTCCGGACGGAGCGCCTGGGCATGGGTCGCCGAGGATGCATCCCGGCACGCCCGTCAGAAAAAGACCCGCGGCATTGATGGATGACAATGCGACACTCCGCCAAGTCCTAGTCAATTGGTGCGCATTCCTGCGAACCCGAGGGAGGGAGAGAGAGAATGAAGCACTTCATGTCCGCTGCCGCGATTCCGGCGCTGGCCGCAAGCCTGGCGGCCATGCCTGCCGGGGCTCAGGACGCCGACCTTGGCAATGAGATCTTTGTCGATCGCTGCGCGGTCTGCCACGGTGCCGAGGGTGGCGGCGACGGGGTCGTGGGCGAGCTTCTGGAGCGGCGCCCGAAGAACCTGCGGCTTCTTGCCAAGGACAGCGGTGGCACTTTCCCTGCCGACTTGGTAGCCCAGGTGATCGACGGCCGCACCACGATCCCCGGGCACGGAGGCCCCGACATGCCGATCTGGGGCGAGTATTTCATGACCCAGGCGCTCGAGGAGCATGGCATCAACCCCAAGGACGCCCGCCTCTTGGTCGACGGCCGGATCGGGTCGGTGGTCCTCTTCCTCGAGTCGATCCAGTCAGAGTAGGCATCCGCCGCGGGCGCCGCCGCTCGCTTCCAGCGTCAGAGACTCTTGTGGGTGCTGTCGCAGAGGGGCCTGTTGCCCGAGTGCTTGCAGCCGCAGAGCCAGACCTTCTTCGAATCCGTCGCCGTGAATTTCACCGGAGTGATCGACGTGACCTTGTGGCTGCCGTCGCAGAAGGGCTGGGTCTTCGACCGGCCGCAGGCGCACCAGAGGTAGCTCTTGCCCGCCTCGACTTCGACGGGAAAGGGTCCCTTCTGGGCGATGACGGGGGCGTCGGACATCGGGAAGCTCCGGGGTTGACTGGGGCCAGACTTCGCTCGCGGGCCGCGACGCGTCAACCGTCGGATCCGAGCGTAGACGTAGGGGACCTGTGCGTCTGCGAGGGAGGATCAGAGCGACGGAACCCGACGCCCCCAGAGATCGTACTCGCCGGCCTCGTCCACCTCGACGGTAACGATGTCTCCCGGCGTCAGCCCCTCGAATCCCCCGTCGATGAAGAGGTTGCCGTCGATCTCCGGCGCGTCGGCCCTGGTGCGGCAGGTGGCGCCTTCGACACCGACCTCGTCGACGATGACCTCGAGCCGCCGGCCGACCTTGGCGGCGAGCTTTGCCTCCGAGATCGCCTGCGCCTTCGCCATGAAGCGGTGCCAACGCTCGTCCTTCAGCTCCTCCGGCAGGTGATCGGGCAGGTCGTTCGACCTGGCGCCGGTGACGTTCTCGTAGCGGAAGCAGCCGACGCGGTCGAGCTGGGCCTCGTCGAGCCAGTCGAGCAGCGTCTGGAACTCCGCCTCGGTCTCGCCCGGGAAGCCGACGATGAAGGTCGAGCGCAGTGCCAGGTCGGGGCAGGCGGCCCGCCAGGCGGCGATCTCGTCGAGCGTGCGGGCCGCGGCCGCCGGGCGGGCCATCCGGCGGAGCGTGTCGGGGTGGGCGTGCTGAAAGGGGATGTCGAGGTAGGGGAGGATCAGGCCGTCCGCCATCAGCGGGATCAGCTCGCGGACGTGGGGGTAGGGGTAGACGTAGTGGAGCCGGACCCAGGCGCCGAGGCTGCCGAGGTCGCGGGCGAGGGGGACGATCGGGAACTTCTCCTCGCGGCCGGCCCAGTCGGTGCCGTAGGCGGAGGTATCCTGGGAGATGACGAGGAGCTCCTTCACCCCGGCCTCGACCAGTTTCTCGGCCTCGCGCAGGACGGCGCGGGCGGGGCGCGAGGCGAGGCGGCCGCGCATCGAGGGGATGATGCAGAACTTGCACGCGTGGTTACAGCCCTCGGCGATCTTGAGGTAGCTGTAGTGGCGCGGGGTGAGCTTCACCCCGGTCGGCGGCAGCAGGTCGACGAAGGGGTCGGGCTTCGGCGGTGCGGCCCCGTGGACGGCGTCGAGCACGGCCTCGTACTGCTCGGGGCCGGTCACGGCGAGGACTTTCGGGTGGGCGCCGGTGATGTAGTCGGGCTCGGCGCCGAGGCAGCCGGTGACGATCACCCGTCCGTTCTCGCGCAGGGCCTCGCCGATCGCCTCCAGGCTCTCGGCCTTGGCGCTGTCGAGGAAGCCGCAGGTGTTCACGATCACCGCTTCGGCACCCTGGTAGTCGGGCGAGATCGCGTAGCCCTCGGCGCGGAGGCGGGTGAGGATCCGCTCGCTGTCGACCAGCGCCTTCGGGCAGCCGAGCGAGACCATGCCGATCCGGGGCTGGCCGGGGCGGGGGGCCTCGGCCAGGCGGGGGCGAGCGAGGTCGGGGCGGAGGCCGGGGTTGAGGATGGGGGGCGGGGTGGCGGACATGGGCGGGATATAGACGGCGATGGGGGCGCGGGGAAGGGGTGTGTGCAGGCGGCGTCAAGGGGGCGTCCCACGCGTGGACGCGGGGGCACCATACGGAAAATCAAAGGGTTAGTATCCCGTGATTCACACAATCTTAACGAAGCTGGGGGATTCCCAGATCGCACCAGCCACGCCAGGCCGAGCGTCGAGGGACCGAGGGTGCTACGTGGAACGGGTTGTGACATACCGGCCGAAGCCGCGCCGACAAGACCTGGGGCGGCTCGCCGTATGCGGGCAGAATTTCGAAGAGAGTGGTTGCGGACTGCGGGCTGCAATCCCCGCTTGGGACTGCGCAACAAGGGCTGAATGGGCAGCCTGGGGACACGCTGCGCCTCAGCAAATTAACGCTCGTCGTGGGTGGCTTTGCGGACGGAGCGGACGTTTCTTCTGCGCCCGAAATCTCGGCCATGGCGCGCCGTCAGGACTCTGGATCCCTGCCGGCCGGGTGCCGGTCATAGTCGAAGAGCCTGGACATGTGGGAGCGAGCCGACAAGCCTACGAACGCACCGACAAGAGCGCCAAACTTGATACCAGACTGTGCCGAGACACCCAGGAAGTATGCGCCCAGGAAGCTCAGAACGACACCGATGCAGACGCCAAGTGCAATTGCCCTGGCGTCGCGTAGGAACGTTCTGCGTACACCGCCGAGAAGAAAGGCCAATTCGTTCTTCGGCTTCTTTTCGTCGTCGCCCATACCCCGTTCTCCATACCTGCTGCCAAGAGGATTATTTGTACTCAGAATATTGACCGTTTTCGGGCAATGACTGGCTAGGGTCGGTTGAGCGGGACCGAGCGGACGTTGGACAGGCGCGCGACGGAGGGCAAGGCACGGCCGCGGGCGGGCGCTCGCGACGATTGAGGTCATCGCTTTATGGCAACGCCCCGTAAAACGGCTGTACGCGCGGGACGGCGACGAAACGCACGGCCGTGGGGGCGGCCGTGCGCTGCCCGGGCCGCATTCGCGGCTGTTAACCGGGCTGGATGCCTCGCTCGTGCAATGAAAGGGCGAGGAACGAACGTCCGCTCCGGGCTCGAAGCAGTCATTGCCGGCGCCTAGGCTCAGCTCCGGAGCCGCCACCCCGTCCGGAAGATGTACCAGACCGCCAGCATCCCGAGCCCCAGGAATACCGCGACGGCGAGGAGCGAGGTGCCGACCGGTACGTCGGCCAGCCCGAAGAACGACCAGCGGAAGCCCGAGACTAGGTAGAGCACCGGGTTGAGCTTGGCCACGCCCTCCCAGAACGGCGGCAGCATCGAGGCCGAGTAGAAGGCGCCGCCGAGGAAGACCAAGGGCGTGATCACCATGAGCGGGACGATCTGGAGCTGCTGGAAATCCTTGGCCCAGATGCCGATCAGGAAGCCCAGGAGCGAGAAGCTGACCGAGGTGAGGGTGAGGAAGGCCAGCATCCAGAGCGGGTGGGCGATGGAGATGTCGACGAAGAAGGTCGCGGTGATCAGGATCACCGCGGCGATGATCACGGATTTCGCCGCCGCGGCGCCGACGAAGCCGATCACCACCTCGTAGAACGAGATCGGCGCCGAAAGGATCTCGTACATCGTGCCGATGAACTTCGGGAAGAAGATGCCGAAGGAGGCGTTCGAGACCGACTGCTGCAGCACCGTCAGCATGATCAGCCCCGGCACGATGAAGGCGCCGTAGGAGATGCCCTCGACCTCCTGAATGCGGCCGCCGATCGCGGCGCCGAAGACGACGAAGTAGAGCACGGTCGAGATCACAGGCGAGGCGAGCGATTCCATCAGCGTGCGGTAGAAGCGGGCCATCTCGTAGTTGAAGATCGTGGCGACGGCGTACCAGTTCATGCGTTCTCCTCCACCAGTCTTAGGAACACCTCCTCGAGCGAGGACCTCTCGGTGTCGAGGTCGCGGATCGAGAGCCCCGCGTCGACGAATTCGGCGATGAGCCGGGCGATGCCCGAACGCTCGGCGCGGATGTCATAGTCGTAGGTCACGTGGCCTCCGTCCTCGGCAAGCTTGAGGCCGTGGTCAGCGAGCGCGGCGGGGAGCTCGGAGATCGGCTCGGTGAGCTCCACGGTCAGCCGCTTGCGGCCGAACTCGTGCATAAGCTTGCGCTTGTCCTCGACCAGGAGCAGGCGGCCCTTGTCGATCACGCCGATCCGGTCGGCCATCAGCTCGGCCTCCTCGATGTAGTGGGTGGTCAGGATGATCGTCACCCCCTTTGCGCGGAGCTCGCGGACCACCTCCCACATTTCGCGGCGGAGGTTGACGTCGACCCCGGCCGTCGGCTCGTCGAGGAACAGCACCCGGGGTTCGTGGGCCAGCGCCTTGGCGATCAGCACGCGCCGGCGCATGCCGCCCGAGAGCTCGTTGTTGCGGGCCTGGCGCTTGTCCCAGAGGGCGAGGTCGCGGAGCACCTTCTCGAGGTGGGCGTCGTTGCGGGCCTTGCCGAAGAGCCCGCGGGAGAACCGGATCGTGTCCCAGACGCGGGCGAAAGGCTCGACCGAGATCTCCTGCGGGACGAGGCCGATGAGGCTGCGGGCGCGACGGTAGTCGGCGACGATGTCGTGGCCGCCGACGAGGACCTGCCCGGAGGAAGGGGTGACGAGGCCGCAGACGATGGAGATGAGCGTGGTCTTGCCGGCGCCATTCGGACCCAGGAGGGCGAGAATCTCGCCCTCGCGGATATCGAGGCTGACGCCGGCAAGGGCGGTGGTCCCGCCGGCATAGACCTTGGAAAGATCGCGGATCTCGACAATTGCGGACATCGCTTCGCGCCCCCTGTTCGCGCCGCGAGGCTAGAACAGGCGGGCCGCGGAGGGAAGCGCGCCCGAGGCGTCGTGGTGCGCCCTTGCGGGTTCCGTCCAACCCGCCGCGCGGGCGCGGCGGAGGTATTGGGCCGGGTCGTTGCGAGGCCTAAATGGCGAGGCCCCGGCCTGGCCGGGGCCGGGCTCAGGCGGCGGCGGTGAAGGTCATGCTGGCGCCATTGATGCAGTGCAGGAGCCTTTCCTCGATCCAGACGATGTGGCCCATGTGGCTGCCGCAGCGGCGGCAATGCACCTCGATCCCGGCGAGCGTCGCGAACTGCTCGGCCATGCCGGAGCCTTCGGGCCAGTCGATGCCCATCAGCAGCGAATTCGCCTCGGCGTGGCGGAAGAACAGCCAGCCCGTGTCGAGCACCACCTTCCAGCGGGCGTCGTAGAGCGGCAGATCGCAGCCCTTGCAGACGTAGATGCCGGAGGCGAGGCTGTCCCAGTGCGGGTCGGACTTCGGCACTTCGGTGTGGCCCTCGCGCATGATCTTGAAGGTTTCCTCGCCGAGGAGCTCCATCCATTCCGCGCGCGAGCGGGTGACCTCGTAGTCGAACCCGTCGTCGGTGCTGACGTAGCGCGCCGCGGCGGCGCCGGGCATCAGCATTGCCGACGAGGCGAGAAGCGTCCGGCGGGAGATATGGCCTTGCATGGCTCGACCTTTCCTAGTTGGGGCCGGGCACGCGGGTCGAGGCCGCGCGCCCGGCCGGATTGCGCGTCAGCGCGCCATGGCGCGTTCGAAGATCAGATTGATCTGGCCGTCGCGGTTGGCGGCGCTAGAGTCCGTGGTGAGCAGGCTGTTCAGCAGGACAATCTCGTTCAGCGTGAGATTCTCGATGCCGTCCGTCGCGTAGCCCTGCGCCCGGAGGCGATTGTAGAGCGCTCCGGTGAGCATGCTCTGCCCCATGGTGACCATCTCTTCGTCGGTCATCGCGTCGGCGGCGGTGCCGACCGAGAGCGCGAGACCGGTGGCGAGGGCGAGTGCGGTAAGCGTCTTCATGGCTGGATCCTTCCTTCTTGAGGTTGGCAGTGTCGCGGTCGCGTCCGGTCCGCATCGTTGTGTGCCGGAAGGGCGCGGCCTGCGATCAGGCTATCCAGCGCGGCGATCACGTGCATGAAACAGGGTCGTCACTCAGCCGTGAGGGTCGAGGTCCGATGCGCGGCAGGACGGCGGCAGCAAATGCCGAGGCAGGTCAGCGGCTTGCGTGGCAGGGAGGGCGTTCACGCCAAGCCGTGAACGGACGCTCACCGGTGGTGAACTTACGGTGAGCGCCGAACGGGGACCGGGGATCGGAGAAGGTTCAGCGGCGGCGGTCGCGGCGCGAGCTCATCGGCTGGAAGGCGACGCCGACATGGGCCTCGCAATATGGCTTGCCGGGCTGGGCAGCCAGCCCGCAGAACCAGAAATCGTCGGTCGCCGGGTCGCCGATCGGCCATTTGCAGGTGCGCTCGGTCAGTTCCATCAGCGACAGCTTGCGCGCCTTCTTCTCGACCTCGCGCACCGAGGCCAGCGCCTCGGGGCTGATCTCGTTGGCGGAGGGCTGCGGCGGCAGCGGCTGGCCGGCGACGAAGGGCTTGCGGACGGTGGGCGCGGCCGGGGCCGGGCGCTCCTCGGACGGCTCCGCCCCGGATTTCACCAGCTGAGGCTTCGGCCGCGGCTCCGGCTTGGCCTCGGCGGCAGGCTGGGCGGCCTGCTTCTCCGGCTCGGCCTCGCCGCCGACACCGGAGCCGGCGCGGTTCGACAGCCCGAGCCGGTGCACCTTGCCGATCACCGCGTTGCGGGTGACGCCGCCAAGCTCCTTGGCGATCTGGCTCGCAGACTGGCCTTCGGCCCACATCTTCTTCAAGAGCTCGACGCGCTCGTCGGTCCAGGACATGGGCTTGCCTCCGTTCGGGGGTGACGCCCGGCCTGCGCGTGACGCGCGGCCAAGGGGCGTGGAGATTTCCGGTCGTCGCCTATTTAACCGCCCCCGACTGCCAGATACAAGCCGGCCGCGGCGGGGGAGGGTGCCAGGGACGATCCCGCGATGGGCGAGCGGCGCCTCGGGCGCCGGTACCGGCCGGGAAATTCTCGCCCGCACGGGGCGAAGCGTTGACAGTCCCCGCCGTCTTGAGGCGAGCGCTGAAGCCGCCTCTGGCCACGGCCGGGCTCTTCTCGGTGGGCTTCGCGCCGGCAATCGGGCCGGTGCGGGGTGCCGTGATCGGGGGTCCATGCCTCGTGTTCCCGGCGCTGATCCTGGTGGTCGGCGCCAATCTCTTCGCGACTCTCATAGCCTCGATCATCGTCGCCCTATGGGTCTGGTGGCTGACGCCCTGCCCCGAGCCGCCGGCCTCGGTCGCCGCCTTGGTCCGCGACCTGCCAACCGCCGGGGCCGGCCGGAGGATGACCGTACCGGTGATCGGTTTGGCTTCGCCGCCGCCGCCGCGCCATGACGCCGCCGCGCGTCGCCCGCCCTCCCGCAATTCCCTGGCGGACGTCATCGCACGCGCCGCGCGCCCCCGCATCGTTGACTTGGCCTCGCGCCTCGGGCACCCATGGGCCTTCCACTCCCGAGGACCCGACCCATGATCCCGCCCGTCCTGCCCACCTACAACCGCGCCGCGATGACCTTCGTGAAGGGCGAGGGCTCCTGGCTCGTCGAGGCCGACGGGCGGCGGTTCCTCGACCTCGGCGCCGGAATCGCGGTGAATGCTCTGGGCCACGCCCATCCGGCGCTGATCGAGGCGCTGACGGCGCAGGCAGGCAAGCTCTGGCACGTCTCCAACCTCTACCGCATCCCCGAGCAGGAGGCACTGGCCGCGGCACTGGTTGACGCGACCTTCGCCGATACCGCCTTCTTCACCAATTCCGGCACCGAGGCGGCCGAGCTCGCGATCAAGATGGCGCGCAAGCACTGGCACGCGAAGGGCGAGGACCGCGACGAGATCGTCACCTTCGAGGGCTCGTTCCACGGCCGCTCCACGGGCGCGATCGCGGCCGCCGGCTCGGAGAAGATGGTCAAGGGCTTCGGGCCCCTGATGCCGGGCTTCGTGCACGTGCCCTGGGGCGATCACGACCGCCTGCAGAACGCCGTCGGCCCGCGCACCGCGGCGATCATGATCGAGCCGATCCAGGGCGAGGGCGGAATCCGCCAGCTTCCCGACCAGTGCCTGAAGGGATTGCGCGACCTCTGCGACACCACCGGCGCGCTGCTGATCCTCGACGAGGTGCAGTGCGGCATGGGCCGGACCGGGCGGCTCTTCGCCCATGAATGGGCCGGCGTCGAGCCCGACATCATGATGGTCGCCAAGGGTATCGGCGGCGGCTTCCCGCTTGGCGCGGTGCTCGCCACCGAGGCCGCGGCCCAGGGCATGACCGTGGGCACCCACGGCTCGACCTATGGCGGCAACCCGCTGGCCTGCGCGGTCGGGCTCGCGGTGATGAGGATCGTTGCCGAGCCCGGCTTCCTGGCCGAGGTGAACCGCAAGGCGGGGCTCTTCCGCCAGAAGCTCGAGGGCCTGGTCTCGGCGCACCCGGAAGTGTTCGAAGGCGTGCGCGGCCAGGGGCTGATGCTGGGGCTTAAGTGCAAGCCCGCGAACACCGAGGTGGTGAAGGCGTGCTACGAGGCGCTGGTGCTGACGGTGCCGGCCGCCGAGAATGTCATCCGTCTCCTGCCGCCGCTCACCCTCGCCGACGACGAGATCGCCGAGGCCGCCCTTCGGCTCGACCGCGCGGCGGCGGCGGTCAAGGCCGATGCAGCGGCGTGACTACGAGTTCTTCCCCGTGACCCGCGCCGATCTTCCGACGCTCCGCCGCTGGCTCCGCGAGCCCCACGTGCGCGCCTGGTGGGGCGATCCCGAGGCCGAGATCGCGCTGATCGAGGCCGACCTCGAGATCGGCCCCACCGACATGCGCATGATCCGCAACGCGGGCCGGCCCTTCGCCTATGTCCAGGACTTCCCCGCGCATCACTGGGAAATGCCGCACTACGCCGCCCGCCCCAAGGGCACCCGCGCCATCGACTCCTTTCTCGGCGAGCCCGCCGTGCTGGGCCGGGGCCATGCCGCGGCCTACCTCAGGTCGCGTGCCGAGGCGCTCAGCGCCGCCGGCGCCCCGGCGGTGGTGATCGACCCCGACCCGGCGAACGAATGCGCCCTCCACGCCTGCCGCGCCGCCGGCTACCGGGGCGAGGAGATCCGCCCCGGCGAGGACGGCAGCCCGGTGATCGTCATGGAGTTCCGCCCGTCCTGATCTTCCCCGTTTCGCAAATCACCCCGGGGGGTCCCGGGCGGCAGGCAGCCCCCCGTCCCCGGCCCCCGAGAAGAGTTTCGCATGACCCACTTCCTCGACATCCACAAGACCGACCCCGCCGCGCTCAAGTCGATGATCGACAATGCCCTCGCCATGAAGGCGGCCCGCGCCGGCCGCTCCAAGGGCGAGGCCGACGACGAGCGGCCGCTCGAGGGCCGGATGGTGGCGCTGATCTTCGAGAAGCCCTCGACCCGCACCAGGGTCAGCTTCGACGTCGGCGCGCGCCAGATGGGCGGCGCGACCATGGTGCTTTCGGGCAGCGAGATGCAGCTCGGTCACGGCGAGACCATCGCCGACACCGCCCGCGTGCTTTCCCGCTACGTCGATCTGATCATGATCCGCACCTACGAGGAGGCGACGCTGCTGGAGATGGCCGAGCACGCGACCGTGCCGGTGATCAACGGGCTGACCAACCGCAGCCATCCCTGCCAGATCATGGCCGACGTGATGACCTACGAGGAGCACCGCGGCCCGATCGCGGGCAGGAAAGTGGTCTGGTCGGGCGACGGCAACAACACCTGCGCCTCGTGGCTGCACGCCGCGGGCCAGTTCGGCTTCGACCTGACCTTCACCGGGCCGGAAACCCTCGACCCCGAGCCGGGCTTCGTCGAGTTCGCCCGGAAGCGGGGCTCGAAGGTGACGATCGAGCGCGATCCGATGACGGCGGTCGCCGGCGCGGATCTCGTGGCCACCGACACCTGGGTCTCGATGCACGACCCGCAATCGGCGCGCGAGCGCCGCCACAACCAGCTCCGCGGCTATCAGGTGAACGAGGCGCTGATGGCGCGGGCGAAGCCCGACGCGCTCTTCATGCACTGCCTGCCCGCGCATCGCGACGACGAGGCGACGAGCGCTGTGATGGACGGGCCGCATTCGGTGATCTTCGACGAGGCCGAGAACCGGCTGCACGCGCAGAAGGCGATCCTGAGGTGGTGCCTCGGGGTCTGAGCCGCGCTCAGGCCGGGGGCGGCCGCCGGAACGTCATCGACACCGGCTTGTGATCGCTGGTCATCGCGTGGGACGGCCGGGTCGAAGTGACCTGGCGATGGACCTGGTGTTCGACCAGCCCGCCGCGGGACTGGGCGCGGAACGCGAACATGTCGCCGGTATGGCTTCCGGTCATCGACTGGCTGAACAATATGTGGTCGAGCAGGATGTGCGGATTGCGCCCGGGGTCGAGCCGGTCGCGGAACTCGACCGTCCAGCGCTCGCTCTCCTCGCTGTCGAACAGCGCGTGATTGAGGAACGCGCGGGCGAAGAAGATCTCGCCCTGCAGCTCGCCGATTAGGTCGTGGTAGAGGAACCGGCGCTCGATCCGCTCCTTGCCCGGACCATCGTTGAGATCGCCGCAGACGACGATCGCCGCGTCGCTGTCCTCGGCGAAGCGGGCCTCGATGTAGTGCCGGATGTCAGCGCATTCGGTGGTGATCTTGACCCGTGCCTTGATCAGGTCCGCGACCAGCCTCTTGTTGTTCTCGAAGAAGTCGTCGTCGTCCGGCTCGCCGACGCCGCGCAGGGTGTTGAACTTGCTCTTGAGGTGGCAGCCGATGATCTCGAGGAAGTGGCCGTCGATCTCGGCCTGGAGCACCTGCGGATGGCGCCAGTGCGAATGCTTCTGCGGGATCGAGAATTCCAGCTTCTCCGCGGCGTTCCCTTTCGGCGCGAGCCAGCGCGGGTAGGACACCGACCAGCGCCCCCTCTTGTGCGCGCCGCCCGACGCGGCCTCGGTGAAGTCGCTCCAGCGGTCGAGGTGCAGGAGCCGGCCCTCGATCGGCGTGCCGTTGCGGATCAGGAACCAGAGCCACTGCCGGCCGGTGACCGCGTCCGTGCCCTTCATGCCGTAGTCGGCGCGGTCGGCCGAGCCGCGGGTGACGAGCCGGTAGCCGGGGGCGACGGCGCCAAAGAACTCGGCCGCGCGGGCCTCGCCGTTCGGCCCCTCGCCGATCAGCAGGATGTCGGCGTCGAGCGCGGTGATCTCCTCGGCGATGGACCCCCGACGCAATTCCGCGCGGGCGCGCTTGGTGGCGTTCGCATCGGTCAGCGCATCGGCCAGCTTGTCGGAATGCTCGATGTTCCAGGTCGTGAGCTTGAAGGCATCCATGGCGGTCTCCGCAAGGCGAGAAGCCTGGGAAGGCTACCACTTTTCCTTGTGGCGCACCAAGCCGGCCGGCGGGAAGGGGCTGCGGCATCTCGCCGTCCGGGGCGCCCGCCTCCACCGTCAGCCGGATCTCGGTGCGAGCCGCAGCAGCCAGGCGCGCATCAGCGCCTCGAACAGGTCCGGCCGCTCCCAGGCCAGGTGGTGTGCCCCTCGGTGTCGAGGACCACGAGCGTGGCGCGCGGATAGGCGGGCAGGGCCTCGATCGCGTCGAGATAGCCCGACCAGGAGTCCTGCCGGCCCGCGACGATCAGGCAGGGCTTGTCGAAGACCGCCTCCGGTCCGGCGAGATCGAAGGGGAAGTCGAAGCTGCGCCAGACCCGCGCGAACATCGCGGCATCGTGCAGCGGGATCGCCGGGTCGATGGTGCGGCGCGCCTTCTCAATGATCTCGCGCGTCTGTACCACCAGACCGTCGAAGCGCGCGAGCTCGACCCCGACCAGCCCGGCCCTGAGCCCCCGATCGGGCGCCAGCGTCACATGGGCGGGCAGCCGTTCTGGCGGCGCTGTGGGGCTTCCGCCTGGCACGATCAGGGCCATGCCCTCGACAAGGTCGGGCCTGAGAAAGGCGAAGCCGCGCGCGATGTAGCTGCCGCGAGGCAGCCCGATCAGCGCGAAGCGTTCGCCCGGAAAGCACTCGGTCGCGAAGCCGAGGACGGCCTTCAAGAGGTCCTCCTGAGTGTCGGTTCCTTCGCCCGGGCCGCTTAGCCCGTGGCCTGGCATGTCAGGTAGATCCGCCGCTATCCGGGCAGATCGGCGAAGACCGGCTCGCAGGTCTCCACCATGTGCCGGTGGTCAAGGCGCACGCCGTGGAGGATGAGCACGGGGCACCCTCGCCGATGATGACGTGATGCAGCATGGGCGCTCTTCCGTCGTGAGGCGGATGGCGCCAAGGGTTGCACAGATGCAGGCACCGCGCCAGCCTGGCGAGGCGGCCGCGTCGTCGGCTTTCGCCTTTGCAGGCCACCGGCGCCGCCGCGACTCTTGCGGCCAGCGAGGTGCCGTGATTGGGCGAAGGCGCGGATTGGCCTTGTGGGTCCAGGTTCGACCGGCCGGGCGCGGCTTCGGGCGCGCCTGGCAGGAGAGGGAAGGCGATGCTGCAGGCCTGCCTAAACGGCAGCCATCGGCCCGGGTCGGTGCCCGGCCTGCCGGTGACGCCGGAGGAGCTCGCCCGCGAGGCGAAGGCGGCCCGGGCGGAAGGCGCGGACGAGCTGCATATCCACCCGCGCGGGACGGACGGCGACGAGAGCCTTGCCCCGCGCGACATCGCGGCGGCGCTGAGGGCGGTCCGCGCTGCCGTGCCCGGGATGCCGGTCGGCGTCTCCACCGGCGACTGGATCGCGCCGGGGGGCCGGGCGCGGCAGGCGGAGCTTCGCGCCTGGGACGTGCTGCCGGACTACGTCTCCGTCAACCTCGCCGAGCCCGATGCCTACGAGGTCATCGCGCTGATGCTGGCGAAGGGCGTGGGCGTCGAGGCGGGCCTCGCGAGCCGGGCGGATGCGCGCCGCCTTCTCGGCATCCCCGAGGCGGGACAGGTGCGGAGGGTGCTGGTCGAGATGGAGGCCGACCCCGCCCGCGCCGCGCAAGAGGCGGAGACGATCCTCGCGGCGCTGGCCGAAGGACCCGAGCTCGAGGTTCTTCTCCACGGCGAGCAGTCGAGCCTCTGGCCGATGATCGACTTGGCCGCGCGGCTCGGGCTAGATACCCGGGTCGGGCTGGAGGACGGCTGGCACCTTCCCGACGGGCGCCCGGCCTCAGGCAACGCCGCGATGGTTCGCGCCGCGCGTTCGCGCCTCGGCACCGGTTGAACGCTTGCCCCGGCGGCCTGGGCTGCTAGCCTTCCGGAACGGATGGACCATCGGTGGAGGCGGTTATGGCGAAGGCGCGGATCAGCCTTGTGGGGCTCGGCACGATGGGCTCGGCCCTGGCGCTGAACATGGCCGGCAAGGGTTTTCCGGTGGCGGTGACGAACCGCAGCTCCGCGCGCATCCCGGAGTTTCTCGCCGAAGCCGGGCCGCTTGCCGACCGGCTCACCGGCGCCAAGACACCGAAGGCGCTGGTCAAGGCGCTGGGATCTCCGCGCGTGGTGCTCTTGATGGTGCCCGCCGGGTCGGCGGTGGACGAGCAGATCGCCGCCTACCGGCCGTTGCTGGCCAAGGGCGACGTGATCGTCGATGCCGGCAACGCCGATTTCCACGACACCCGCCGGCGGGCGGCGGAATTCGAGGGCGCGGGGCTTCATTTCCTCGGCCTCGGCGTCTCGGGCGGCGAGGAAGGGGCGCGGCGCGGGCCGTCGATGATGGGCGGCGGCAGCCAGGCCGCCTGGGCGGCGGTCGCGGAGGTGCTTGAGGCGATCGCGGCGCGTTTCGCCGGCGCGCCCTGCGCCAAGCTCCTCGGCCCTGACGGCGCCGGCCATTTCGTCAAGACCGTGCACAACGGGATCGAATATGCCGACATGGAGCTCATCGCCGAGATCTACGGGCTGATGCGCTCGGAGGGGCGCAAGGCCGACGAGATCGGCGAGATCTTCGCCGACTGGACCGAGGGGCCGCTTCACGCCTATCTGACCGAGATCACCGCCGAGGTGCTGCAGGCGACCGATCCCGGAACCGGCAAACCCATGGTCGAACTGATCGCCGACCGCGCCGGGCAGAAGGGCACCGGGCGCTGGACCGTGATCGAGGCGCAGCGGCTCGGGGTACCGGCGACGATCACCGAGGCGGCGGTTGCCGCCCGTGCCTGGTCGGCCGCCGCCGAGGCCCGGGCCGAAGGCGCGGGGCGGCTGCCCGCGCCGGACCGGGTGCACGGGCCGATCCCGACCGAGGGCGACCTCGAGAAGGCGCTGCTCGCGGGTCGGATCCTGGCGCTGGGTCAGGGCTTCACGCTCCTAGCCGCCGCCTCCGACGAGTTCGGCTGGGGCCTCGACCTGGCCGCCGTGGCCGAGGTCTGGCGCGCCGGCTGCATCATCCGCTCGGGGCTCTTGGACGAGATCGCCCATGCTTTCCGCGAAGGCGTGCCGCACGGTCTCCTGCCGCTCGCCCCGCATTTCACGGACCGCCTTGCCGAGACCCTTCCCGCGCTGCGTCGCACCGTGGCTGCCGCCGCGATGGCCGGGCTCCCCGCGCCTGCGCTTGCCGCCGCGCTGGGCTATTTCGACACGTTCCGCACCAAACGCGGCACCACCAACCTGATCCAAGCGCAGCGCGACTTCTTCGGCGCCCATGGCTTCGAGAGGGTGGACGCGGACGGCAACCACCACGGGCCGTGGAAGGCCTGATCCTGTTCTCCGGGGCGTCAGCCCCGGTTCGCGCCCGGACCCGCCCCCCAGGGCGGGCGCGAACCTCATCGCTCGCTTGAAGCGCTACTGCGGCAGCGCAAACCGGCTTACCCCCCGCGCGGCTTGGCCCTCAGCGTCGGCGCCGCCACCGTCGGGTCCTCCGGCCACGGATGCTTGGGGTAGCGGCCGCGCATGTCCTTCCTGACATCGGCGTAGGACGTGGCCCAGAAGCCCGGCAGGTCGGTGGTGGTCTGGACCGGCCTTCCGGCTGGAGAAAGCAGCGTCACCCGCAAGGGCGTGCGCCTCGGGCCGACGGTTGGATGGACGGTGACGCCGAACATCTCCTGCAGCCTGACCGCGATCTCGGGTGCCTCGCCGGCATAGTCGATCGGCACCTTCCGCCCGAGCGGCATCTCGAAGGCCGGCGGGGCGAGCCGGTCGAGGCGCTGGAGCGCTTGCCAGCCGAGGTACAGGCGCAGGGGCTCGAGCGGGTCGAGCGCCTTCAGATCGGCGGCGCTGCGGATGGCGCCGAGATGCGGGACGAGCCAGGCCTCGAGACTCGCCATCAGCCCATCGTCGGAAAGATCGGGCAGGCCTTCGCCCTGGGCGCGGAGGAGCTCGGCGCGGGCCTGCAGGCGGCGGGCGGCCCCGGACCAGCCGAGTGCCGACAGCCCCATGGCGCGGACCCCGTCGGCGGCGGCGCCAGCCATCGCCTCGGGCGGCGCGTCTGGCCAGGCGCGGTCGTCGAGCACGAGGGCGCCCAAGAGCTCCTGCCGGCGGGCCAGCACCCGGTTCTCGCGGCGCGACCATTCGCAGACCTCGCGCCAGGCGATGCGGTCGCCGTAGAGGCGGCGGAGGCCGGCCTCGGGGATGGGGACGGCCTGGCGGATCCGCGCCTCGCGCGGGTCGCCATCGAGGTCGGTGGCGACGACAAGGCGGGTCTGTGCCAGGGGATCGGCTTCGGGCAGGGCTGCGCCCTTGCCGCCGGAGAGCACGTAGCGCGGCGCCTCGCCCTCGCGACGGAGCCCGATCCGGTCGGGATAGGCCAGCGCCGCCATCTCGCCGGGGGCCATCGGCTCCGTGGACTTGGGGGCGAGGTGGGCGAGGCGCCTCGCTTCGGCGCGGATGCGCTCCACGGCGCCCCGGTTGACCGGCCAGGGGCGCTCGGCCTCGAAGCGGCGCGGGTCGGAGACCGCCTCGAGCCGCAGCGCGAGATCGGAAGGCGCGCCGCGGATCGGGTCGCGGTCTGAGAGGAGCGCTGCGAGGGTCGCGGCGTCGCGTCCGGCCTGCGCGAGCATATGGCCGAGGCGGGGGTGCAGGGGCAGCACGGCGAGCGCCTTGCCGTGGTCGGTGATCCGGCCTCCTGCGTCGAGCGCGCCAAGGCCCTCGAGCAGCGCCCTGGCCTCGGCAAGCGCGGCCGGGTTCGGCGGCGTCAGGAAGGCGAGCCCCTCGCCCGCGCCGGCGCCCCAGAGCGCGAGCTCGAGGGCCAGGGCGGTGAGGTCGCCGGCGGCGATCTCGGGCGGCGGGAAGGGGGCGAGCGCGCCCTCCTCGCCCTTGGTCCAGAGCCGGTAGCAGAGCCCGGGCGCGACCCGGCCGGCGCGGCCGCGGCGCTGCTCCGCTTCGGCGCGGGTGACGCGCTCGGTGACGAGCCGCGACATCCCCGAGGCCGGGTCGAAGCGCGACCGGCGGGCGCGGCCGCCATCGACCACGACGCGGATGTCCTCGATCGTGAGGGAGGTCTCCGCGATCGCGGTGGCGAGGACCACCTTGCGGCCCGAGGCCGAGGGCTGGATGGCGGCGCGCTGGGCGGCGAAGTCCATGGCGCCATAGAGCGGCAGGACGCGGGCGTCGGGGGGCAGTCGGTTCTTCAGCGCCGCCTCGGTGCGGCGGATCTCGGCCTCGCCGGGAAGGAAGCCGAGGATCCCGCCCTCGCTCTCCTCGCAGGCCGCGGCGATGAGCCCGGCCATCGCCGGCTCGAACCGCGCTTCGCCCACCGGGCGGCCGAGCCAGCGGGTCTCGACCGGGAAGGCGCGGCCCTCCGCAGAGACCACGGGGGCGGCGTCTAGGAGATCCGCCACGGGCGCGGCGTCGAGGGTTGCCGACATCACGAGAAGGACGAGATCGGGGCGCAGTGCCTGGCGCACTTCCCAGGCGAGCGCGAGGCCGAGGTCGGCATTGAGCGAGCGTTCGTGGAATTCGTCGAAGATCACCGCGCCGATGCCGGCAATCGAGGGGTCGGATTGCAGCATCCGGGTGAGGATGCCCTCGGTGACCACCTCGATCTGCGTGGCGCGGGAGAGCTTCGACTCGCCCCGGATCCGGTAGCCGACGGTCTGGCCGACGTCTTCGCCGAGGCTCTCCGCCATGCGCTCGGCGGCGGCTCGGGCGGCGAGCCGGCGCGGCTCGAGCATGACGATGCGTCCCGGCGCGAGGCCGGCCTCGAGCAGGGCGAGGGGCACGCGGGTGGTCTTGCCGGCGCCGGGCGGCGCTTGAAGCACGGCGCGGCCCGCGGCGCGGAGCGCGGCGAGGAGCTCGGGTAGGGCGGCGTCGATCGGCAGCGCGGTCATCGGCGCCGTTATGGCGCCTCGGCCGGGCGCTGGCCAGAGCCGGAGGCGGAGGCAGAGGCAGCGGCGGGGGCGCTCCCGCCCCTCGTCGCGGGCCTTCGGCCCACTCCGCGGGTTGGGCCCGGCGCCGCGCTGACGCGCGGCGCTGCGGCGCTTGGCCTGGCAGGGGCGGCGACAGGCCGGGCGCCACAGCCGAAGTTCTGCACGACCGCGCCGCGCGCGTCTCGCGCG
>JBFKAV010000062.1:0-18913 GCA_041621405.1 Paracoccaceae bacterium | reverse complement strand
TGGCTGCATAGACCGGTGCCCGTCCATGCCATCCTGACCGCGCAGGAGAGGCGGGACCCGGCGCTCGTTGCCAAGCTCGACGCGGTGGCGGGGCGGGTGCTTGGAACCTGAGCCCGAGCCGGGCCGCGCTTCGGTGCGTGCGTCGGCAACGCGGACTGAGCCGACGTTGGCCGCGCAGGTAAGGGTGGCAGCATTCGGCCAAAACCGAAAGCCGAAGCGCCGCAGTCGGATGACAGTTCTGGAAATCCCGCTGGAATGCCTGCCAACTCGGTTGATCTTGCTGCATTTGTCGCCAGGATTTCGACGGCGGGTGTATCCGAGTCAGAAGTTCCGGCCGTCTCTCGCAAGAAACTCCAAGATGGCCGAGCACTGCTCATCAAGGGTCTGATCTCCGGCAACGCACAGCGTATTCGCGCTTTCCACCACCCTGAATTCAGCTCCGGGGATACCCACGGCTATGATGCGCCCTTCTTCGAGTGGATTCAGTACATCGTTCCGCGCATGAATGACCAAGGTTGGCGCCTGAACCATCGGCAGGTAATCGCTGCTGTCGCACACGTCGAAGACCGAACGATTGGCGAGGAAATTGTCCGGTCTGGATGCTGTGGAAAGGATTTCCGCAAGCTCAGTGGCTTGATCGCGGGCCAGGTCGGGATTGATGAGTGACACCCAGGCACGCATGTAGGCGTTTCGAGGATTGCTCCAGTCACCAACTCGGACAAGTCCAACGAACGGATCTTCGCCAGCGGTTCCGCGTAGCGCCCGTCCGCGAACGTAGCCTTCCTGAATCACGAAACGATCCACTCGATCGGAATTGAGTGCCGCAAAGCGGACGGCGACCAGCGTGCTGTTGTGCGTGGCCAGCAACGCAAACCGGTCCAGCCCCGCCGCATCGGCCACGGCAATGAGATCTTCCAGATGCGCCTCGATACTGAACCTGACAGGATTGGAATCCGAAAGGCCCGAACCGCGAATGTCGTAGCGGACAAGCCGGTACTGAGCGCCCAGAGCATCGAAAACGGGCCGAAAGAGAGTGCTGTTCCACTCCAGCTCAAGATGCGTCGACTGATGCGCGGCACGCAGGAGCGGCGGGCCATTGCCGGAAACGGCATAGGCAATCCGGGTGCCATCGGCGGACTTGGCGTAACGGATGGTCTGCCCCGCCTGCGCGGCGGCGGAGCCGGTCGCCCCCGGGCCCAGTGCAACCGTTTCCGTGACTTCCGCGACGAAGCGCAGGCCCTTTCGGGCGACCGTGCGGATGAAGCGTTGTTCGCTGCCGCTGTCTCCCACGGCATGCCGGGCCGCCGTAACCCGACTGGTGAGTGTCGACTCGGACACGATCCGTCCCGACCACACATGTTCGAGGATCTCGTCCTTTGAGACCACGCGATCCCTGTTCCTGATCAGAAACTCGAGAAGATCGAACACACTCGGTTCGACAGGAACCAGCGACCCTTCCGGGCCCGAAAGCTCGCGGCGGCCGGTATCGAACTCGTAGCTTCCGAACGCATAGATCAGAGTGCGGCACCCCTTTGCCTGCTCGCAGACTAGCAGCGCCCGGCCATTCTTATCAGCAAAAAACAAGCCCCTCCTCGGGCAAAGCTCAGGGCTCTCTCAAGGACTTCGGACGGACCACCAGCCATCCTCGCTTCACCAAACAGGGAGGTCATCATGACGTATCTTCAAACGCTCGCTTGTCGCTCGCGCTCGACCTTGGCGACGCACCTCATTCCAGGCATTCTGACGTCCTGCGCCGTCCTTCTTCTGGCCGCGCCGGCGCAGGCAGACGACGCGACGCAAGGGGTGCCTGACCATGAAAGCCTGGCTCTGTACTCGGAATGCGCGAGGGCCGCGGAGTCGCGCATCCTGTCGTATGCGGAAGCACTCGCATGTTCTCATGCTTTCCTCGCCCTCAAGCTTTCGTTCCTGCCGGACATCACGCCCGGTCAATATCGCGATATGACCGCAGCGGAGCGGGCGGACGTCAACCGCCGCGGCTACTTGGCCTATCGCGCCTGGATGGACGCTAGCCCCGAGGGAAGAGGCGTTGCTCTGGCAGAACCCAATTCATAGGCCAGCGTCGACGAACGCGGAGCACGCTCGCGACCTCAAAAGGCGGGTCACCCAAGATGCAATTCAGGTTGCCGGATGTCCGCACTGGCCTCGAAGCGGGCAACCTGGCGCCTGCGCCGGTCTGGCGGCGGGCCGGAATCGCCGGGTCCGGTAGAGCAATTCTTGCCGGAGCGTTCGAGCGAATGGTATCGAGACCCGAAGTCGGTTCGCGAGGGCGCGATGGCAAAGACCGTCAAGGACTACATCCGTACCATCGTGGACTTCCCCAAGGAAGGCATCCTCTTTCGCGACGTGACCACGCTCTTCGCCGATGCGCGGGGGTTCCGGATGGCGATCGACCAGCTTCTCCACCCCTATGCCGGGCAGCCGATCGACAGGGTGGCGGGGCTCGAGGCACGGGGGTTCATCCTGGGCGGCGCGGTGGCGCACCAGCTTTCGGTCGGCTTCGTGCCGATCCGCAAGAAAGGCAAGCTGCCGGGGCCGACCCTGGCGCAGGAGTACCAGCTGGAATACGGCGAGGCGGTGATGGAGATCCACGACGACGCGCTGGAGGCCGGCGAGAGCGTGCTGATCGTCGACGACCTGCTGGCCACCGGGGGCACCTGCGAGGCCGGGATAAGGCTCGTCGAGCGACTGGGTGCCGAGGTGGTCGGCTGCGCCTTCGTGGTCGACCTGCCCGATCTCGGCGGGCGCAAGCGGCTCGAGGCGCTGGGAATCGAGGTGCACGCGCTCTGCGCCTTCGAGGGGCACTAACCTTGCCTTAACGCGGATCGGTCAAAGCTGCGACTCGGGTGGGGGACCATCGCCCCGCCGATATCCCTCCATGGGCCCCGCATTCGCCGGTCGGATGCGGGGCCGCTCCTTTGGGCACCTGGCGTCAGGGCCTCCGCAGCACGGCACCGGGGTTCATGATGCCCGTGGGATCGAGGGCGCGCTTGATCGCGCGCATCGCCGAAAGCTTCGCCGGGTCGCCGTAGCGCTCGAGGTCGTCGACCTTGAGCCGGCCGATGCCGTGTTCGGCGCTGACCGAGCCGCCGAGATCGTGCACCAGGTCGTGAACGGCGCGCTTGATTGCGTCGCGCTGGTGCTCGTGATCGGCGCGGGTCCCGCCCGGCATCGGGAACACGTTCCAGTGCAGGTTGCCGTCGCCGACATGGCCGAAGCAGTTGACGCGGAACTCCCCGATCCGCGCCAGCGCCTCGGGGCCACGGGCGATGAACTCGGGGATCGCGGAGAGCGGCACCGAGATGTCTTGCGAGGCGACCGCGCCGATCTTGCGGTTCGCCTCCGGGATCGTCTCGCGCAGGCGCCAGAAGGCGGCGCGCTGGGCCTCCGATTGGGCGATCACGCCGTCGAGCGCGAGCCCGGCCTCGACGCCCGCGGCGAAGATCTCTTCGAGCGCGGATTCGGGCGCGAGGCCGGCGGGAAGGCCGAGCTCGACAAGCACCGACCACTCGGGCATGGGCGTGAAGGGAGGGCGAAGCTCGGGGAAGGTTTCGGCGAGGAACGCGAAGCCCTGGGCGTGCATGACCTCGAATGCGGAGACGCCGCCGCCGGTGGCTTCGTTGGCGAGCGCGAGGAGCCTGAGTGCCGCTGCGGGGGAAGCGACGGCGAGGATTGCGGCACCGGTGGCGGCGGGGATCGGGTGCAGGCGCAGCGCGGCGGCGGTTATGATGCCGAGTGTGCCTTCGGCGCCGATCAGGAGGCCGCGCAGGTCGTAGCCGGTGTTGTCCTTTCTCAGCCGTTTCAGTCCGTGCCAGATTTGCCCGTCGGGGAGGACGGCCTCGAGGCCGAGGCAAAGCTCGCGGGCGTTGCCATAGCGCAGGACGGCGGTGCCGCCGGCATTCGTCGCAAGCACGCCGCCGATCCGCGCAGAGCCCTCGGAGGCGAGCGACAGCGGGAACAGGCGGCCGGCCGCCGCGGCCGCCTTCTGCACCTCGGCCAGGATCGCGCCCGCCTCGGCGATCATGACGTTCTCCTCGGCGTGGACCTCTCGGACGTCGCGCATCCGTTCCAGCGAGAGGATAACGGGTGTGGGCCCCTCCGGCATGACCTGGCCGCCGACGAGGCCGGTGCCGCCGCCATAGGGCACGATCCCGACCCGTGCCGCCGCGCAAGCGCGGACGACCTCGGCGACCTCCTCGGTGGAGGCGGGCGCCACCAGCAGACCGCCCGCGCCGCGCCAGCGGCCGCGCGGCTCCTCGAGATAGGCCTCGGTGAGCGGGCGGAAGGCGGCCTCGGGCAGGCGCTCGGTGAGGCGGGCGCGGAAGGCGTCGTCGGCGGGGTTCAGCATCGGCTCGTCTCCGGGCGCCGGTGAAGCACGGCTCAGCGCGGGGGGCAAGGCGGCACCGCGTGCGCGAGCGCGGCGATCGCGGCGGCGCTGCGGGCGTTGCGCCCGGTCATCGGCACCTTGAGGCGCGCCGCGGCCTGGGCGAGGGGCGAGCGTCCGTAGCCTTCGGGCGTGTAGAGGTAAAGCACGCTGCCGGCGAGCGCCGCGTTCTCGCCCGGGCCGGCTGCCGCGTTCAGGGCCGCGAGCGCGTCTGTCGGAAGAGGAGATTCGAGGAAGAGAAGATGCACCTTCTGCCCGTCGGCTTTGGCCTGGGATGCGAAGGGATTCCGGGCGAGCGCGGTGACGAGCGCCACGGCGGAGAGCACGAAGACCTGCGGCCGGAATCCGAAGCGTGCTTCGATCTCCCGCGAGATGGCCTCTCCGACCGCATCTGCCGGATCGTCGGAGCGGAACACCGCGTTGCCGCTCTGGATGTAGGTGGCGACGTCCTCGTAGCCGAGGCCGGCCATCAGCCGGCGGAAGTCGGCCATCGGCAGCTTGTGGTGACCGCCGACGTTCACCCCGCGCAGGAGGGCCACCCAGACGGTCATTCCAGGGACTCGGGGCTGAGCACCACGACCGTGGGACGCGAGGGCAGGGCGTCGAGCATGACCTCGATCCAGTTTTCCTCGCGCCGCTCGACAGCGAAGTCGGCCGCCATGCCCGACAGGAACTGCTCGAGCGAGGCGGGGCCGAACCAGTGCATCGGGATCACGACCGACGAGCGCAGCCGCTTCAGCACCCGGATCATCGCCGGCAGCTCGAGCGTAAGGCCGCCGTCCACGGGCGCCATCACCACGTCGACCCGGCCGATCATGGCGTATTGCTCCGGCGTCGGCTCGTGGTGCAGGTGGCCGAGGTGGCCGATGCAGAGCCCCGCCACCTCGAAGATGAAGATCGAGTTGCCGAAGGGCTCGACGGTGGATCCGCCGAAGCGCGAGCGGATGTCAGTGGAGACGTTGCGGACGAGCATCTCGCCGAGGTCGAGGTGGTGCTCGGCCGGGCCGCCCTCGGGGTTCCATCCGCGCAGCACGTGGGGGATCGCCGGATCGGGAAATGAGGTGAAGTGGGTCGAATGGGCGTGGTTCATGGTGACCACGTCGGGGATGGTCTCGGTGAGCCCGAGGAAGCCGGTGAAATCGGTGGCGGCGGTGAGGCCGCCATGGGTTTCGATGAGGAAGGTGGCGTGGTCGACGTAGTTGATCCGCACCGTCTCGGCGGCGAGCGGGGCGCCGAAGCTGGCCCTTTGCAGAAGCGTCGGGCCGGCATCGGCAAGCGCCACGCAGTGGCTCGGCGTGCGCTCCTGCGCCATGACCGGGCTGGCGGCCAGAGCGAAGGCGAAGATGGCGGTGCGGAGCATCGGGTCACCTCCCTGTCCGCAAGGGTAGCACGGATCGCCGGCCCGCCCAGGAGCGACGTGGCCCCACGTCATGCTTGCGCGACTCAAGGGCGCGCCCATTATGCGCCCGGGATCAAGGGAGGACCTACCCCGATGACCAGACTGACCCTTACCGCCGCCTTTGCTCTCCTGGCGGCACCCGCCTTCGCCGCCGACCCGCTCGAGGGGATGTGGCGTACCGCGCGGGACGACAACGGCAATTCGGGCCTCATCCAGGTCGCGACGTGCGGCGACAAGCTCTGCGGCGTGCTGGTCAAGGCTTTCGGGCCCGACGGGGCGGAAATCCAGTCGGACAACATCGGCCGGTACATCATCTGGAGCACCGTGCCTGACGGCGACGGCGAGTATCGCGGGCGGGTCTATTCGCCCGACCGGGATGCCGAGTACAACTCCAAGCTTGTTCTGATTGGGGACCGGCTGTCGGTTTCGGGCTGCCGCATCGGCATCTGCCGCGAAGGCGGCGTATGGCAGCGGGCCAACTGACGCCTCAGGCCGGGATCAGGTCGGCATAGACGAAGCCATCGCGGGTGACGGTCTCCCCATGCTGCGCCGCAATCGGGGCGGCGAACATCGGGTGGCCGAGGACGGCGGTGTGGAACTCGCCGTTCTCGCCGCAGGGATCGATCCCGTCGGGCAGCTCGACGAGCAAGTCTTCGTCGTAGCGGCGGCCGGCGAAGCCCGGCGAGAGCTTCGTGGGGTCGACGGTGACAATGCGGGCGTCGATTCCGGCCGCGATCATCTCGCGGGCGAGCGCTGACGTGGGCCGGCCCCAGAGCGGGAAGAGCGGCGCGATGCCCGAGCCCGCGAGCTTCGCCTCGCGATGGGCGCGTACGTCCTCGAGGAACAGGTCGCCGAATATCATCTGCGAGGCGCCGGTGGCCGCGACGCGGGTGAGAGCGGTCTCCATGCGGGCCTCGTAGTCATTGTTAGAGCATGGCCAGGGCAGCGGCACTTCGATCAGCGGCAGTCCCAGCGCCTCGACCTGGGCGCGGAGAAGCGCGGTGCGGGTGCCTTGCATCGCCACACGGTCGAAAGCCTCGTTCGTGGTGGAGAGGAGCGCCACCACATCGGCCAGACCCTGACGATGCGCCTCGATCAGCGCGAAGGCGCAATCCTTGCCGGTGGACCAGGAGAGAACCGCTTTCGGCGGCCTCACGGGCGCCAGCCGAGGAAGTTGGCGATGAGCCGGAGCCCAACGGCCTGGCTCTTCTCGGGGTGGAACTGCGTGCCGATCACGTTGCCGCGCCCGACGATGGCGGTGACCTCACCGCCGTAGTCCACGTGCGCGAGCCGGTGGGCGGGATCGTTCACCCGGAATTGGTAGGAATGCACGAAGTAGGCGTGATCGCCCGTGGAAAGCCCCGCAAGGACCGGGTGAGAGGCGTCGAGGACGAGATCGTTCCAGCCCATGTGAGGGACCTTGAGCGCGGGATCGGCGGGCGCGATCCGCACAACGTCACCCGCAATCCAGCCAAGGCCCTCGGTGTCCTCGTACTCCCGGCCCCAGGTGGCCAGGAGCTGCATCCCGACGCAGATGCCGAGAAACGGCCGGCCCTTCCGCTCCACCGCCTCCGCCAGCGCCTCGACGAGCCCTACCTTGGACAGAAGCTCGCGTTTGCACGCGGGGAAGGCGCCGTCGCCGGGCAGCACGAGGCGATCGGCGCGGGCCACGTCCTCGGGCCGGGCCGAGACCAGCACTTCGCCCGAGCCGGCCTCCGCGGCCATGCGCTGGAACGCCTTCTCGGCGGAGTGCAGGTTGCCGGCCTCGTAATCGACGAGGACGGTGAGCGCGCTCAAAGCGCGCCCTTGGTCGAGGGGATCTCGTCGGCCTTGCGAGGATCGGTCTCGACCGCCTCTCGCAGGGCCCGCGCCACCGCCTTGAAGGCGGCCTCGGCGATGTGGTGGCTGTTGATCCCGTGGAGCGCGTCGACGTGCAGCGTGATGCCGCCGTGGGTGGAGAGCGCCTGGAAGAACTCGCGCACGAGCTCGGTGTCGAAGGTGCCGATCTTGGCCGTCGGCATCTCGACGTTCCAGACGAGATAGGGCCGACCCGAAAGGTCGAGAGCGGCGCGTACCAGTGCGTCGTCCATCGGCAGGAGGCAGGCGCCGTAGCGGCGGATCCCGCGCTTGTCGCCAAGCGCCTTCGTCAGCGCTTGGCCAAGCGCGATGCCGGTATCCTCGACGGTGTGGTGGTCGTCGATGTGCAGATCGCCCTTGGCGCGGACGGAGAGGTCGATCAGCGAATGCCGCGTCAGCTGGTCGAGCATGTGGTCGAGGAAGCCGACCCCAGTTTCGCAGTCGTAGCGGCCGCTGCCGTCGAGATCGAGCGTCACGGTGATCTCGGTCTCTGACGTCTTCCGGCTGATCTTTGCCTGGCGCATGGGTCTCTCCCTGGCCCCTCGTTCCGGCAGCCTTATAGGAGGAGCCGCGGCGCATTCCAAGCGACCCCGGCCGGCGGCCTCACAGGGCGGCGAGAAGCTTCTCCAGCAGCGCGGCAAGGGCTGCCCGCTCTTCGGGGTCGAGCGCGGCGACGGCCTCGGTCTGCCGCGCGACCATCCGCGGCACCAGCGCGTCGGTAAGCTTGCAGCCCGCCTCGGTCAGGGTGACGAGCGTACCGCGCCTGTCGTCGGGGTTCGGCGCGCGCTCCACCCAGCCGCCGCGCTCGAGCCGGTCGACCAGGCTGGTCATGCCGCCCGAGCTCATCATCATCGACTCGAAGAGTTGGGTGGGGGTTAGTCGGTACGGCGGGCCGGCACGCCGGAGGGTGAGGATTGCATCGAGTTCGGGGCGCTGCAGCCCGTGTTCGGCGATCAGCGGCTCGATGTGATCGCGTGCGACCCTGAGGCCGATCTCGGAAATGCGGCCGAGAATTTCCATTCCCTCGAGCGCGAGCCCGGGCATTTCGCGGCGCCACTGGTCGACTGCGAGAGCCGCGCGGTCCATGTATCTTGACATCAAGATACTTTCTGACTAGATACTCTTTGGCAAGAAGACTACCCAACCCCTGGAGATCCTACAATGCCCACCCTCGCCTCCGCCCCTGCGGCGGGGTCCGCACTCGCCATGCTCGCCGCGCCGCTGCACCTTCTGGCGACCGGCTCGCTTCTCGCCGTCACGGTGTTTCTTTCTAAGCTCGCCGTCGACCGGGGCGCCGACATGTTGTGGTTCCTGGTCGCGGTGTTTGGCGGCGCAGGCCTTCTGCTGTCAGCCATCGCTGGCGCTGCCGGACGCCTGACGGGCGCCAGCCGCTTCCTGCCCTATGCGCTCGGCGCCGGCATCCTGGCCGCGGCACCGAGTGCCATGGGGTATCTGTCGGTCGGGCATGTCGGGGCGGGCTACCTCTCGCTCGCCTTCGCGTTCCCGGCGCTGATGACCTTCCTGCTGGCGGTGCCGCTCGGCCTCGACCGCGCGACGCCGCTCAAGCTCGTCGGTCTCGGCGCCGGGCTCGCGGGCGGGCTGATGTTGGCGGCCGGAAAGGTCGCGACCGACGCCGCGGGCGTGGGCTGGATCGCGCTCGCCTCCGCCATGCCGGCGGTGCTCGCGCTGGGCAACGTCTACCGCACACGGTTCTGGCCCAAGGGGGCGGAGCCGGGGCCGCTCGCCGCGCTGACCCTGCTCTGCGGCGCGGCCGTAGCCCTCCCCGCCGCGGCAGCGCTCGAGGGGCTGCCCGACCTCGGTGGCGGCGCGGCTCCGCTCGCCGTCGCCGGAGCGGTGGCCTTTGCCGCGCAATACCTCCTGCTCTTTCGCCTGCAGCGCCTGGCCGGGCCAGTCTATCTCAGCCAGATCGGCGCTGTCGCGGCGGTGGTCGGCGCGACCCTCGCCGTCTTGGTCCTGGGCGAGCGGTTGCCCGAACGATTCGGAATCGCCGCAGCGCTGGTCGTGGCCGGGCTCGTCGCCTTCCAGACAGCGCAAGGGAGGCGGCGGGCGGGGTAGGTTGCGCCTACCCGCGCCTTGCCGCAGCGACCTTGCCGTGGCATGGCTTGACGGACTGGCCCGGAGGGACGCCTGCCATGACTACGCCCGTCTTCGTCCAGCTCCGCTGCACGCCCGGACAGACCTACCGGGTGGCGAAGGAGATCGTTCTGAAGGAGATCCACTCCGAGCTCTACTCGACGAGTGGCGACTGGGACCTGATGCTCAAGCTCTACCTCCCCGAGGACGCCGACGTCGGCCATTTCATCAACGACCGCCTGTTGGACATCCCGGGCATCGAGCGGTCGCTGACGACGATCACCTTCAAGGCATTCTGAGCCGGCCCCGGCCTCAGGCCCGCTCGGCGGCCGCGAGGCAGCGCTCGACGAGGCCGAGGTAGCTCTGGCCGAAAAGCCGCAGATGCACCAGCGCCGGCCAGAGCTGGTAGAGCGGCCGCCGCGCGGCTTCTGTCGGGTCGGGGGCGCCGTAGGTGTCGCGGAACGCCGGGCCGGGCGTTCCGAACAGCGCCAGCATGGCGAGGTCGACCTCGGCGTGGCCGTGGTAGCAGGCCGGGTCGATCAGCCCGGTGACCCGGCCCTCCCGCGCCATGACGTTGCCGGTCCAGAGGTCGCCGTGGAGCAGCGCCGGTGGCGGTGCGGAGGGCAGGACGTCGGCGAGCCGCCCGGCCAGCGCCTCGACGCGGCGGGCCACGGCAGGCGGCAGCGCCGGGCAGGATGGCAGGAGACGCCGCTCGGCCCAGAAGGCGGGCCAGTCGGGCAGCGGCGCGTTCGGGATCGGCACGGGGCCGAAGCCGTGGTCCTCGCGCCAGCCGTAGCCGGGACCGGTGGCCGAATGCAGGCGGCGGAGCGCACGGCCGAGATCGGCCCAGGCCCCCCCGGGGCCATCGTCGTGGCCGAGATCCTCCATCACCAGGAGCCCGCGCTCGGCCGCGAGCACCCGCGGCGCAGGCGCCCCGGCAGCAGCGATGGCGCCGAGCATCCCGGCCTCGGCCAGCGCCGTGGCGGCGGCCTTCGCAACCACGCTTCGGCCATCGCTCAGCGCCAGCCGGATCACCTGCGATAGATCGCCGCCGTGCAGCCGCTCCTCGCCTGCGAGGTCGGCGCCGAGCAGCGCCGCGGCGCGGGCGCCGAGCGCGCTCAAGCCCGGCCCGCGAGCGCCCTGAGGATGCCCTCGGCGCCGGAGCTGACCTCGGCCCAGGTCCGGGCGAAGCCCTCCGCCGGGCCGCTGTAGGGGTCGGCCACCGCTTGGCCCTCGCGGCCGGGCACGTGGTCGAGCAGGAGCGAGAGCCGGGAGGTTGCATTCGCGGGCCGGAGCCGCTCGAGGGCGGCGAGGTTGTCGCGGTCGAGCGCGACGATGTGGGTGAAGCGGTGGAAGTCGTGCCGCGTCACCCGCCGGGCGCGGAGGTGGGAGATGTCGATCCCGTGGCTTCGGGCGATCGCCACCGCGCGAGGATCGGGCGGATCGCCCACATGCCAGGCGCCGGTTCCGGCCGAGTCGGCCACGAGGGCCACGCCGATCCGCTCCGCCGCCGCTCGCAGGGCGGCCTCGGCAAGCGGCGAGCGGCAGATGTTGCCGAGGCAGACGAAGAGGACGGCGGGTTGGTCGGTCATCGGCCTTGAACGGGTGTCACGGGGTCCGGGCGAGAATAGCAGGCCCGGCCGCGCTGTCAGCGCCCGAACTGCCCAGAACCGGCTCCAGGGACGGTGGTCTGCACCGCATTCGTGCTATGCCGCGGGGTTCCGCGCCGCCGCCAGCGCCTCAATCTTCGTCCAGAGCGCGGCGTCGACCGCCACCGCGTCCCGGTCCTTCTTGCGGGCTCCGGGGATACGCACGCCGGGGTCGCGGGCGATCGCGTCGGCCACGCGGCGGAGGCGGTCGGCGAGCGTCTGGGCGTGGGTCGCCGGGTCGATCAGGATGTAGAACTGACCGAGGTCGTGCGGCGGGCCGTTCTCCGCCTTCAGGCCCCGCACGTCGAGCGAGTTGACCGATCCCGTCAGGCCCGCGGCCATGACCTCGACCAGAAGCCCCAGCGCCCATCCCTTGTGGCCCGCGGCGCTGACCAGCGACCCTGCGAGCGCCTCCGCCGGGTCGGTCGTGGGCTGACCGTCCTTGTCGACCGCCCAGCCAAGTGGGATCTGCTCTCCGGCTGCCTGTGCCATGGTGATCTTGCCGAGCGCCACGGCGGCGGTCGAGAAGTCGGCGTGCATCGACGGGCCGTCCGGGCCCGGCACGGAAAAGGCGAAAGGGTTGGTGCCGATGACCGGGGTCCTGCCGCCCGGTCCCGAGACGATGGCCGAGGCAGTCGTGAAGCCGATGCCGATGTGCCCCGCCGCGGCGATCTGCTCGGTGAAGAACCCGAGCGAGGTACAGGTATGCGAATGGGCGATGGCGAGGCTGGCGATGCCGCAATGTCGCGCCGCCTCGGCCGCAACCGGCAGCCCGCGCGCGAAGGCCGGCTGGGCGAAGCCGAAGCGGGCATCGACCGTGACCGCTCCGGGCCGCGGCGCGCTCACCTCCGGCTCCACGTCGCCCTTCACCCTGCCCGAGACGAGCTGCCGGCAATAGCTCTCCAGGTAGTAGAGGCCGCAGATGACGTTGCCCGTCTGCTCCGCGCGGGCAACGGCACGAGCGACCTCGGCCGCCTGCCAGGTGCCCGCCCCGTGCGCCGTCAGCGCCGCCGCGCTGGTCCGCTCGATATCCGCTACGGCGATCTGCATGGCGGCTCCCTTCATTGCCTGGCTGTCGCGCCACGGTCGCCGCCAAGAGACCACCAGTGCAACAAGTTTCGCAATCGCGCCAGCGCCGGGCTCCTGCTCTTCGGTTCCCGTTGTGAGACTGCTTCAGTCATTGTCGCCCGAGGCAGAGCCCGCATCCGCCCGCGAGGAGGCCGAGGCGGGGACGGTGGTCTCCATCGCGTAATCGTCGAGGCGCGAGAGCGTCCGCGTCGAAAGCGGTGCGGCGCGGTCGGGGCGGGGGGGCTCCTTCTCGGCCCCGGCGCCATGGCAAAGCTCTAGCTCGGCGCGCTCCAGCGCCGAAAGCGGGGCGACGTCGCCCCAGACGTCGCCGTCGGGGCCTACGGTGACGCGGTGGCCGGCCCAGGCCAGCGCCATCGTCCTGCCGGACCCGCGGGCAATGGCGTGAAGGAACGGCAGGACGAGCACCGGCCTGTGCACCGGGCCGGTCACGGCGCTGGCGCCGGCCTCGCCGAGAGCGGCGGTATCCGAGATCGCGGTTCCGAGCGCGATCGGACAGAGCAGCCCGCCGTCATGCGCCCGGAGATCACCGGCCGCGACCGGCCGTACCGCGTCCCAGGGGCGGCCTGCGGCCCAGTCGAGATGCGCCAGGAGCGCGCCCGGCCCGTCGATCCCGCGGGCGTAGAGCCAGCGCGCGGCATAGCCCGCCTCCTCGGCGAGCCCCCAGCTCATTCCCGCTCCCCGAGCGGCCTTCAGGCAGAGCATTTCCGCCTCGTTGCACGAAAGCCGGGCGCCGCCCGCCGTGGGCGGGGTGAAGCCCGATGAGGTGGGGTCGTTGCGTTCGGCCATCACGTCACGGCGCCCTTCGGCATCTCGGAGGGATAGGGCTCGCCCTGGAACAGGCTGATCCGTACCCACCGGTCCGAGCGCGGATCGAACCGGCTGGCGCCGAAGAAGGCAAGCTTGCAGCGCATCAGGTCGATCGGCAGCATGTCCCCGGCGATCAGGTTGTCGCGGACCTCGGCATAGGGATGGGTTTGCAGGATCTGCGCGCGGCGGACCATGAAGCGGTGTTCGGGGTGGGCCAGAAGAAGCGCCGCGACGGGGGTAGCTGGATCCCAGTCCGCCAGCGCCGCGTGGAGCTCGCAGGCGAGCCGCGCGGTGCAGAGCGGCTGCTCGCGCTCGGCGCCGGCCTCGTCGAAGCGGTCTCCGAGCCGCGGCTCCAGCTTCTCCTCGGACACGTACCAGAACCGGGCGGCGTTGCGGGCTTCGGTGAAATCGAAGGCGAGCGCCCAGTCGTAGTCGCGCTCGAGGAGCGCGCGGAGGGCGCCGACCGTCATCTTGCCGTCGACGCGGAACCCGGCGGCCTCGTCCGCGCTCATACAGTCGGCGAGGCCATCGACCAACTCGCCATGCGGTTCGAGCAGGAGCGAGAGCAGCGCTTCCTGACCCTCGAGCGACAGCGCCTTGCCAAAGCGCCAGAGCGCGTCCCAGGGGCGGGGTTCGGCCCCGGGCCAGCCGCCCAGACGTGCGGCGATGCGACCGAGATCGCGGCGAAGATCAGCGAGCTTGGCGACCTGCACCGGGTGTTCGGAACGCCAGAGCCCGGCGTTTTCGCGCGCCGCCTCGAGCGCGGCGTGGAAGGCGGCGGTCTCCTTTGGGGAGGCCGAGGGCAGGGCGCGGACGCGGGCCAGCGCCTCCTCGCGTGCGGCCATCCAGTTGTTGAGAAGCACCGGGTGGCGGATGAGGAACGGAGCCATGCCGAGCCCGGTGGAATTGCCGACGCCGAGGCCGCACTTGATCTCGGAGTCGAGGCGCACGGCCTTCGCACCGCCCCGGGTGGCGGCCAGGTGCTCGACGATGTCGACGGTGAATTCGCGGGTCAGCCAGACCGAGAGCATCTCGGCCTGGAACGGCGCGGCGAGTTCCGGCCTCCAGGCAATCCGATCGCGGTCGGCGGCGCCAAACTTGCCCGAGCCGTAGACCGCCGTCGTGCGCATCAGGTAGCCCACGGCCTCGACCTCGGCGGGGTCGGGCTGGCGGCCCTCCGCCAGGCGCCCAACGACATGGGCGAAGAGCCGGACCGAGCGGTTGGCGCGGCTCAGGCAGAGCTCGGACGGCCCGATGCGGCCGGCCTCCTGCAGCGGCACGTTGGCCGCGAGGCGGTCGAGATCGGCCGCCGTCGGCTCGCCGTCGAAGAGCGCGAAGGTCGCGTCCCAGGCGGTGGCGATTACCCGGTCCGAGCGCATCTCGTCGGGCAGGTCGTGGGCGAAGGCGACGAGGCAGTAGCTGCGCTCCGGTCCCCGTGCTCGGTAGACGGCGCGGCCGACGCCGTTGGCGTCGATCTCCCAGAGCGGGCGGTCGAACCGCCAGCTCTCGCGGGCGACGCGGCGCAGGAGCACGCGCAGAAACGACAGCCGCGTCGGGTGCGCGGAGCCCATGCGGGCAAGCCGCATCACCTCGGCAGGCGGCCTCCGCAGGGCCGCGAGGTCAGAGGAGTTGGCAGAGCGCCGCGTCATCGCTTCCTCCGGGCGCGAGGCGCCCACTCGTGCGTGGCGTCGATCGGCCCCGGGCACCAGCGTAATCCCGAGCGCGTCCCGGCGCGAGAGCAACGCCGGCGGGTCGGCGCCGGAAGGCGACGATGCGTCATCGCGGGCCGCCGGTCTCCCTCGGGTCGGGCGGCATCGGCGTGGGTGTTCGTGATGCCGGTCATCTCGGTCGCCCCCGAACGGTCCATCCTGTGGCGAGCTCGGGCCTTCATTCCGCGGCGCGGCGGCCGGTCATCTCGCCTTCCGGCCGGGCGCTGAAGCTCTCCTCGAAGAACCGCAGCCAGTTGCCGCCCATGATCCCGGCAACCTCGTCCGCGCCGAGGCCGGTGGCGCGCAGGCCGTCGGCGATCTGGCCGAAATCGCGATTGTCGCCAAACCAATCCGGCATCGGCGGGAAGCCGGGCGCCTGTGCGCTGCCTTCGCCGTAATCGATCCGCTTGGTCCAGCGCCCGACGCGCATCCACTCCACCACGGTGTCGGGCTGGTCCTGGCAGAGATCCGAGCCGATCCCGATACGCTCGGGCCCGATCAGCTCGGCCGTCCGCGCGACCATCGCGCAGAAATCCTCCAGCGCGCAGGCGCTGCCGCCCTTCAGATGGTGCGGGTAGAGCGACAGGCCGAGCATTCCACCGCTTTCCGCCAGCGCCTTCAGCACCCGGTCCGGCTTGTTGCGCCGGGCCGGGTGCCAGCTGGCCGGGTTGGCGTGAGTGATGGCGATCGGCCGGCTTGAAGATTCGATGGCATCAAAGGTGGAGCGCTCGCCGGAATGGCTCATGTCGACGACGAGCCCCACCCGGTTCATCTCAGCCACGACCTCGCGCCCCATGCGCGTGAGGCCGGTATCCTCGTCCTCGTAGCATCCGGAGGCGAGCAGCGACTGGTTGTTGTAGGTGAGCTGCATGAAGCGCAGGCCGAGCGTGTGCAGCACCTCGACGAGGCCGATGTCGTCTTCCATGCAGGAGGGGTTCTGCGAGCCGAAAAAGATCGCCGTGCGGCCCGTCTCCCGCGCGCGGGAGACATCGGCGGCGCTGCGGCCCTGGAAGATCAGCTCGGGGAAACGCTCGAACCAGCGGTTCCAGGCCTCGATGTTCAGGACCGTCTCGCGAAAATTCTCGTGATAGGTGATGGTGACATGCACCGCGTCGACGCCGCCGTCGCGCATCTGGCGGAAGATCTTCTCCGACCAGTTGGCGTATTGCAGGCCATCGATCAGGGCGCTCATTCGGGCGCCCCCGCCGCGACATAGGCGGTCTTCACGGTCGTGTAGAACTCGGCCGCATAGCGCCCCTGCTCGCGCGGGCCGTAAGAAGAGGCACCGCGGCCGCCGAACGGCACATGGTAGTCGGTGCCGGCCGTCGGCAGGTTCACCATTACGCAGCCGGCCCGGATATGGGCGCGGAAATGGGCGGCGCGGGCGAGCGAGCGCGTCATGATCCCGGCGGTCAGGCCGAATGCGCTGTCGTTGGCGATGCCGAGCGCCTCGCCGTAGCTGCCGGCCTTGATCACGCAGGTGATGGGGGCGAACATTTCCTCGCGGTTGACGCGCATGTCGTTCCGCGTGCCGGCGAAGACGGCGGGCGCCATGTAGTAGCCCTCGGTCGCGCGCTCCAGCCGCTTGCCGCCGCAAAGAAGCTCGGCGCCCTCGTCGCGGCCGATGCCGACGTAGTCGAGGTTCTGGTCAAGCTGCCCTTCGCTCACCACCGGGCCGATCTGGGTGCCGTCCTCGAGTGCGTGGCCCACCTTCAGCGCCGTAGCGGCGGCCACCAGTTTCTCGACGAAGGCATCGTGCACCTTCTCGTGCACGATCAGCCTCGAGGCGGCAGTGCATTTCTGGCCGGTACCGCCGAACGCCGCGTTGGCCGCATGCGCCACGGCGAGGTCGAGGTCGGCGTCGTCCATCACCAGGAAGGGGTTCTTCGACCCCATCTCCATCTGCAGCTTCGGCATGTTGGCGATGGCCGAGGCCGCGATCTGGCGGCCGACCGGGACCGAGCCGGTGAAGCTGATCGCGTCCACTTCCGGGCTTTCCACCAGCCGCTGGCCAACCTCGCGCCCCGGTCCTGCTACGAGGTTGAAGAGCCCTGCGGGGAGATCCTGCCGGGCGATGACCTCGGTCAGCGCAGCCGCCGAGGCGGGGGTGAGGTTCGCGGGCTTCCAGACCACCGCATTGCCGAAGGCCAGCGCCGGCGCGATCTTCCAGGCCGGCGTCGCCACCGGGAAGTTCCAGGGACTGACGACGGCGACCACGCCCACCGGCTCGCGGCGAACGTCGATTTCGATCCCGGGGCGGGTGCTCTCGGCGAGGTCGCCGTGAAGGCGCAGCGCCTCGGCGGCGAAATAGGTGAAGAACTGCCCGGCGCGGTAGACCTCGCCCTTGCCCTCGGCAAGGGGCTTGCCTTCCTCCCGCGACAGAAGCCGCCCGATCTCCTCGGCGCGCGCCATCAGCTCGGTGCCGATCGCCATCAGCACATCGTGCCGCTTCTGCACGCCGGCGGCCCACCAGAGCGGCTGCGCGGCCCGCGCCGCGGCAAGCGCCTCGTCGAGCTCGGCTGCGCTGGCCTGCGCGTAGTGGCCGATCACGTCGGAGAGGTCGGAAGGGTTGCGGTTCTCGATCGTCGTCGCACCGTCGCGCCAGCGCCCGCCGATGTAGAGCCCGGTCATCGATGTCATTTGTGCCCTGCCTCCCATGCTTCAATGCTAGACGAATGGAGCAAGTTAAGGCAATCTTGAAGTGTTGAAGATAATTTCAGATTCTCTCAAATGACGATCAAGCTCGAGATGCTGCGGGTCTTCCGCGTCGCCGCCGAGAAAGGCAGCCTCGCCGGGGCGGCCGAGGCCCTTGGGCGCACGCCGTCGGCCGTCTCGATGATGCTCGCGCAGCTCGAGGGCAATATCGGCGCGCCGCTCTTCGAGACCGACCGCAAGAGCCACCTGACCCCTCTCGGCCAGCTGGTCCTGGACGAAAGCGCGCGCGCGACCGACGCCTTCGCCCGCAGCCTGGACGCGATCCGCCGCCATGCCGCCTCGCTGGCCGGGACCGTCCGGGTCGCCGCGGTCCCCTCGGCCACGGTCACCGTGCTGCCGACGGTCATCGCCGCATTCCGCGTCGAGCGGCCCGACGTCCGGCTCGAGATCAGCGATGTCGACAGCGAGGCGGTGCGCCGCCGGGTGCGGCTAGACGAGGCCGATATCGGGATCATCTCGGCGGCACCGGACGACGGCTCGGGCGGCACGACGATCTTGGTCGACGATCTCGGACTCGCCTGCCGCTCCGACGGCCCGATCGCTTTGCTTGCGCAGTCGGAAAGCGCCGCGTCCTGGGACCTTCTTCGGCACGAGGCACTGATCGCGAATCCGCTCTGCCGACTGGTTCGGCACCCGACGGTGACCCAGGCGCTCGCTGACTGCAACCTCGAGGCCCGGAACACCTCCACGCTCCTGTCCTTCGTCCGGGCCGGCCTCGGCGCGACTATACTGCCGCGAAGTGCGGTGGCCATCCACCCGGGGGATTTGAGCTTCGTCGTGCCGACAGACCCGCGATCCCGCCGTGAGCTGCGGAAGATCGGCCGCGCGCAGGGCGGGTTCAGTCCAGCCGTGGCGGCTTTCTGGTCGGCCCTATAGGCCACGTACCGTGGCATGGCGCGATGGCGGCCACCCGAGGCATAGACCGCCCTACGGCGAGGTGCTCTTGCGACGCGAGGAATTCCGGTTTCGCGAAGATCGTGCGGCGGTCTCCGAACCGGCAGCGGCGCGGCGCTTGCCCGACACGTTGGTCCTTATCTCGGCAGGACCCAATTGGAGCGGGCGATGAGATTCGAACTCACGACCCTTACCTTGGCAAGGTAATGCTCTACCCCTGAGCTACGCCCGCGTCCTTTGGGTGTGCGGTCATTTACAAACCCCGACCGAGCGCCGCAAGGGGGAAATCGCCAACGCC
>JBFKAV010000061.1:0-19052 GCA_041621405.1 Paracoccaceae bacterium | reverse complement strand
GGCGGGCGTGGTCCGCGACCTGCCAGTGACGGCGGCGCGCGCCGCATTCACCGCGCGGTCGACCTGGCCCTCGTTGGCCTCGGGCAGGGTCACGACGACCTTGCCGGTCCTGGGGTTCAGCACCTTCTCCTCGGTCTCGGTGCCGGCCTCGAAGGCGCCCCCGATCAGCATCTCTGTGTCCATTCCGGATCCTCCCGTCTTGCGTTCATTTGCCCTGACCGGCGACCGTCTCGGTGCCGCGCGTCAGGTAGTAGGCGGCGAGGATGGGCAGGAAGGTGACGAGCACCACCACCATCGCCACGACGTTGGTCACCGGCCGCTGCCGCGGCCGGACGAGCTCCTCCAGCATCCAGATCGGCAGCGTCTGCTGCTGGCCCGCGGTGAAGGTCGTCACGATCACCTCGTCGAAGCTGAGCGCGAAGGCGAGCATGCCGCCGGCCAGGAGCGCGGTGGCGATGTTCGGCAGGATCACGAGGGCGAAGGTCTGGAACCCGTTGGCGCCGAGGTCCATCGAGGCCTCGACCAGGCTCGCCGAGGTGCGGCGGAAGCGGGCCACCGCGTTGTTGTAGACGACGACGACGCAGAAAGTGGCGTGGCCGAGCACGATGGTCCAGAAGCTGAAAGGGATGTCGGCGAGGTTGAAGGCCGATCTGAGCGAGATGCCGGTGATGATGCCCGGCAGCGCGATCGGCAGGATCACCAGGAGCGAGATCACCTCGCGCCCGAAAAAGCGCGAGCGCGCCATGGCCGCGGCGCAGAGCGTGCCGAGGATCAGCGCGACCGTGGTCGAGATCGCCGCCACCCGGAGCGAGAGCGAAAGCGCTGCCCAGACGTCGGGCCGGTGCCAGGTGACGCCGAACCATTTCAGCGTCAGCCCCGGCGGCGGCCAGACGTAGCTCTTGTCCTCGGTGGTGAATGCGTAGGCGAAGATGAGCAGAAGCGGCACGTGCAGGAAGAGGAGCCCCGCGGCGGCAGCGATCTTGAGCCAGAGGGGGGCACGGTCAGAGGACATGGCCGACCTCGAGAGCAACCTTTGGTACATCCCGGGCCGCGCCGCCCCGCCCGGGCGTCAGCCCGGGCAGCGCCCAGCCCGCCCCCGTCACGCTGAAGGCGTGCCTTTGGAACGACGGGCGGGCGCTACTGCGCCCACCCCGCGGGCCGGGCGCTGCCCTTCGCGTCTGTCGCCGACCGTAATGCGCCGTCTCTCCTGCCCTACAACGCATCGAAGGCCCCCTGCCGCTTGGCCCACCAGAGGTAGAGCCCCATGATCAGGATCGGCACCACCGCGAAAGCCGCCGCAAGCGGGATGTTCCCCGCCGTGCCCTGGTGCTGGTAGACCGCCTGGCCGATGAACCGCGCCGAGGTGCCGACGATCTGCGGGATGATGTAGTCGCCCAAGGTCAGCGAGAAGGTGAAGATCGACCCCGCGATCACCCCCGGCATGGCCAGCGGCAGGAGCACGTGCCGGAAGGTCTGCGCCGGATGAGCGCCGAGATCGCCGCTCGCCTCCAGCATCGAGACCGGCACCCGCTCCAGCGCCGCCTGCACCGGCAGGATCATGAACGGCAGCCAGACGTAGACGAAGACCAGGAAGGTGCCGGTGGGGCTGGTGCTGAGCGAGTTGCCCCCGACCACCGGCAAGTCGAGATAGGCCTCGAGCAGCCAGGAGAGGCGCAGCTCGGTCAGCGCCCAGTTCAGGATGCCCTCCTTCGCGAGAATGAGCTTCCAGGAATAGACCTTGACGAGATAGCTCGACCAGAGCGGCAGCATGACGCCGAGGTAGAACACCGCCTTCCAGCGCCCCCGCGCGTAGCGCGCCGCGAAATAGGCGATGGGGAAGGCGATGACCGCGCAGGCGAGCGTCACCAGCGCCGCGGTCATGACGGTGCGAAGGATGATGTCGGAATTGGCCGGCGTCAGCAGCTCGCGATAGGTCTTCAGTGTGAGCTGGTACCTGATCAGCCCGGTGAACTCGTCAATCGAGAAGAAGCTCTGCGCCAGAAGCGCGAAGAGCGCACCGAGATAGATCACACCGAGCCACAGCACCGGCGGCAGCAGGAGCATGGCGAGCAATAGCCGCGGCCGTCGCCAGAGCGCGTCGGAGGCCCTCGCCAGCGCGCCCTCGCGGGGCGGGATGGCGGGAGCGGCGGTATCCGCCATCACGGCCCCTCCATCAGGTGCAGATCGCCCTCGCCCCAGCCGATCTCGACGGTCTGACCGGGCCGCGGCACCTCCGCGCCTCGCGGCACCAGCGCGGTGAGGTCGCGCCCCGCCATCTCGAGATGCAGCCGCGTCGCGGTTCCAAGGAAGGCGGTGGCCACCACCCTGGCCGGGTGTCCCCGGGCGACGAGTCGGATCGCCTCGGGCCTGAGGCTCGCCCAGGCCTGGCGCCCGGCGATCGTGTCGGTCACCTCCGGCGGCAGAACGTTCGAGGAGCCGACGAAGTCGGCGACGAACGGTTTCGCCGGGCGGTTGTAGACCTCGTCCGGGGTGCCGACCTGCTCGATCCGGCCGTCGTTGAAGACCGCGATCCGGTCGGCCATGCTGAGCGCCTCGCCCTGATCGTGGGTGACGAAGACGAAGGTGATCCCGACCTTGCGCTGCAAGGCTTTCAGCTCCTCCTGCATCTGCTCGCGAAGCTTGAGGTCAAGCGCGCCCAGGGGCTCGTCGAGCAGAAGCACGCGGGGCTTCATCACCAGCGCGCGCGCCAGCGCCACCCGCTGCCGCTGGCCGCCCGAGAGCTCGCTCGGCCGGCGCCCGCCATAGCCCGGAAGCTGCACCAGCTCGAGCGCCGCCTCCGCCTCGCGCCGGCGCTCGGCCGCGCCCTTTCCGGCGACCCTCAGCCCGTAGGCGACGTTGTCGATGACATTGAGATGCGGAAACAGCGCGTAGTCCTGAAAGACCGTGTTCACCGCCCGGCGGTAGGGCGGCACCCCGACCATGCTCTCGCCGAAGATGCGAACCTCGCCGCGGGTTGGCTGCTCGAAGCCGGCGATCAGCCTGAGGCATGTGGTCTTGCCCGAGCCTGACGGCCCGAGCAGCGCGAAGAACTCGCCCGCGGCGATCTCGACCGACACCGCGTCGACCGCCCTGACGGCGCCGAAGTGGCGGCTGACGTTCACGAATTCGACGGCGGCGGGCATGGGCTCACTCGTCAGGCGGGGTCCAGGCCCCCTCCCCATCCCTCCCCCGCGAGGGGGGAGGGAGGCGAAGGTCGGGCACGGGCCAATTGCAGGGTTCCCGGTTGGCAGCTCCTCTCCCCCTCCGTGGGGAGGGGATGGGGGTGGGGGGCGTTCCGGATCACCGCCCGCCGATCACGCCGATATAATCCGAGACCCAGCGGTAATAGGGCACGCAGGCGCCCTCGCCCTGGCCGCAGTTCGCCGTGGGCGTGGTCCAGAACCGGATCTTCTCGAAATCGGCGAGGCCGTTGGCGTCGCAGCCTTCCTGCGTCTGCATGCCGCGGCCGTCCGCGCAGGCTGCCGGCACCGAGGGCACCGCACCGAACCAGACCGAGAGGTCGGATTGCAGGTTCGAGGCGAGCGTGTGCTCCATCCACATGTAGGCGCAGTTCGGGTTCGCCGCGTCGACATGCATCATCGTGGTGTCGGCCCAGCCGGTGGCGCCTTCCTCGGGGATCACCGAGCCGATCGGCAGCCCCTCGGACTTCAGGAGGTTCACCTGGAACGGCCAGGAGCCCGAGGCCACCACGCCCTCGTTCTTGAAGTCGTCCATCTGGATGAAGGCGTCGTGCCAGTAGCGGCCGACGAGCTGACGCTGCTGGCGCAGGAGGTCGAGCGCGGCCTTGTACTGGTCCTCGTTGAGCTCGTAGGGCGAGGTGATGCCGAGCTCGGGCTTGTGCGCCATCAGGTACTGCGCCGCGTCGGCGACATGGATCGGCCCGTCATAGGCCTGCACCCGGCCCTTGTTCGAGCTGCCGTCGGGCAGCGTCTGCTCCTCGAAGACCACGTTCCACGAGGTCGGTGGCTCGGGGAAGACCTCGGTGTTGTACATCAGGACGTTCGGGCCCCACATGTAAGGCGTGCCGTAGTGAACGCCGTCGACCGTGTGCCAGGGCGCGTCCTTCAGCCGGTCGTCGACGGTCGACCAGGACGGGATCAGGTCGACGTTGACCGGCTGCACCCGCTTGCCGGCGATGAGCCTGAGCGAGGCGTCGCCCGAGGCGGTGACGAGATCGAAGCCGCCCTCGTTCATCAGCGCCACCATCTCGTCGGAGGTGTTGGCGGTCTTGACGTTGACCTTGCAGCCCGTGGCCTCCTCGAACTTGGTCACCCAGTCGAATTCGGCCATGGTCTCGCCGCGCTCGATATAGCCCGGCCAGGCGACAATGTTGACCTGCCCCTCGCCCGGCCCGAGTTCCATCACCATGTCCTGCGCCACCGCCTGGGCGGCGACGAGGCTTGCGACCATCAGCGCGGTGCAGCCCTTCAGATGCGATCTCGTCATGCGACTCCCCTTGGTTGCCGGGGCGCGTCTCGTGGCGCCCCTCGCGGCGATGTTGCGCTGGCGCCGCAGGTTTCGCCAGTGCTTTTTGAAGACGGGCGACATCGGAACGGCCGATGCCTTCGCATCACCCTGTTTCAGAAACTTCACGGCAGGCGCGGGGGTTTGCACCGCTCCCGGTGCCCCGGGTCGCCGGCATCGGCAACTCGCGTTCGCCAGTGAACCGCGGGTTTTCCGAGGATCCGCCGCGACCATCGATTGCGGCCCCTTCGACCTTCGGACCCTCGCGCCGTCACGCGCCCTTCGCTCCTCCTTCACCGTTTCTCAAATACCTTCGGGGGAAGTCCGGCCGGAGGCCGGACGGGGGACAGACGCCCCCCTCCCCGGCCCCGGCAGGCGCGCGAAGCCCCGCCTCAGCGCCGGTTCATGAACACCCTGAGCCGCTCTAGACCCTCGGCGATGTCGGCCGTCGCCCGCGCGTAGGAGAAGCGCAGCGTCTGGTGCCCGCGGGCGGGGTCGAAATCCAGCCCCGGTGTCGCCGCCACGCCGGCCTCGTTCAGGATCTCGCGGGCGAAGGCGAGGCTGTCGGAGGTCAGCTCCGAGACATCGGCATAGATGTAGAAGGCGCCGTCGGGCGGCGCGATCCGGTCGAAGCCGGCGCGCGGCAGACCTTCCAGCATCAGCCGCCGGTTCTCGGCATAGACGGCGCGGTTCGCCTCGAGCTCCTCGGTCGCGTCCATCGCTGCCAGAGCCGCCACCTGGCTCGCATGGGGCGGGCAGATGAACATGTTCTGCGCCAGCCGTTCGACGGTGCGGATCAGGTCTTCCGGCACCACCATCCAGCCGACGCGCCAGCCGGTCATCGAGAAGTATTTCGAGAACGAGTTCACCACGAGGACGTCGTCGGAAAGCTCCAGCGCCGAGACCGCGCGCGCGCCGTAGGCGAGCCCGTGGTAGATCTCGTCGGAGACGAAGGCCGCGCCGCGCTCGGCCGCCGCGCCGATCAGCCCCGCCATCGCCTCGCGCGAGAGCATCGTGCCCGACGGATTGGCTGGCGAAGCGACGATCAGGCCGGCCAGATCAGCAAGCTCGCGCACCTGGTCGGGCTCGGGCTGGTAGCGCGCCTCGGGGCGGGTCTCGATGTCCACCGGCTGGAGGCTGAGTGCGCGCAGGATTTGCCGGTAGGAGGGATAGCCCGGCGCGCCGAGCGCCACCCGCTCGCCGGCGTCGAAGAGCGCGGTAAAGGCCAGGAGGAACGCCCCCGAGGCGCCCGCGGTGACCACCACGCGCGCGGGATCGAGGCTCACTCCGTACCAGTCGGCGTAGTGCCGCGCGATCCGGGCGCGGAGCTCGGGCAGGCCGAGCGCTACGGTGTAGCCGAGCGCGCCCGCCTCCATTGCCCTGGCCAGCGCCTTCCGCGCCGCCGCCGGCGCCGGCGTTCCGGGCTGGCCAACCTCCATGTGGATGACGTGCCGCCCGGCTTCCTCGGCGGCTCGGGCGGCCTCCATCACGTCCATCACGATGAAGGGATCGACCGCGCTCCGCCTTGATACCCGCATCACCGTCTCCCTATGCTCGCGGCAGAGCTTCAACCAAGGGCGGGGGCCGAGGTCAATGGCAAGAGCTATCCTGGCGGCGCTGGTAGCGCTTGCGCTCGCGCTTCCCGCGCAGGCCCAGGGCATCCTGCGCGACGCGGAGTCCGAATACGCACTGAAGGAGCTGGCCCGGCCGCTGCTGGCCGCCGCCGGGCTTGGCGCCGGCGCGATGAAGATCCTGATCGTCGAGGACCGCACGATGAACGCCTTCGTCGGCGACCCGCAGCACATCCTGATCCACTCCGGGCTGATCCTGAAGCTGAAGCGCGCCGAGGAGCTGCAGGCGGTGCTGGCCCACGAGATCGCGCATATCGCCAATGGCCACATGGCCCGCCGCGCCGCCAATGCCCGCGCGATGCGCACCGCCGCCGGGCTCGGCCTGGTGCTATCGGCCGCCGCGGCCGCCGCCGGCGCCGGCGAGGCGGCGGCGGGGCTCGCGATCGGCACCACGTCCTCGGCGCAGCGCGTGTTCTTTGGCCATACCCGCGCCGAGGAGGCCTCGGCCGACCAGTCGGGACTGCGCTACATGGCCGCGGCCGGGATCGACCCCTCCGCCGCGGCCGACGTGCTCGAGCTTTTCCGCGGCCAGGAGGCGCTGAACGTCGGCCGCCAGGACCCCTACGCCCGCACCCATCCCCTGTCGCGCGACCGGATCCGCGCCGTCGAGGGCTTCGCCGTCGGCTACGCCGGCCGCGCGCGCGACGATCCCGAGGCCGACTACTGGTTCGCCGTCGCCCACGGCAAGCTCGCCGCCTACCTGCAGAACCCGGCGCAGACGATCCGCGCGACGCGCGGCGACACCTCGGCGCTGGCGCTGATGCGCCGTGCCGTCGCCTTCCACCGGATGCCGAAGCCCGACGAGGCGATCGCCGCGGCCGAGGCGCTGGTCAGGGCGCGGCCGAACGACCCCTACGCCCGCGAGACGCTGGCCTGGATTCTGCTCGAATCGCGGCGCACGGGGCCGGCGATCTCGGCCTACCGCCAGGCGGTCGCGATGGCGCCGAACCAGCCGCTGATCCTCGCCGGCCTCGGCCGCGCGCTGGTCGCCGAGGGTTCGGGGGGCGCGCTCCGCGAGGCGCTCGACGTGCTCGAGCGCTCGCGCTCCCGCGATCCGCAGAACCCCGGCGTGCTGCGCGACCTCGCCTCGGCCTACGCCAAGACCGGCCAGCCGGGCATGGCCTCGGTGGTCACCGCCGAGCGCTTCGCGATGCTGGGCCGGATCGAGGATGCCGCGATCCACGCCCGCCGCGCCTCGGACCAGCTGCCGCGCGGCTCGCCGGGCTGGCTCCGGGCGGAGGACATCCTCGCCGCGGCGCAGGCGGCCGGGCGCTAGGGCCAGTTCCGAATCATCAGGTTACCGCCCTGAAGCGAGGAAGATCGCGTCCGGCCCGCGGGAGGGGGGCGGGCCGGGCGCGATCCGGGGCTGACGCCCCGGGACAGGAGGAGACCCGAACATGTCCGGTCGGAATCCCCCAAAACAAACCATTCTTGAAGACGCTGGCCCTCGCCGGCCGCCGTGGAAGCCTCGCTTACTCCGCCGCCTGCGCCGAGGCCGCCTCGATCTCGGCCGCCTTCCGTTCCACGAGCTCGACGATGTGGTCGATCATTCCGGCGTTGCCCGTCTTGTGGCTCTGCTTGCCCGCCAGATAGACCATGCCGGCATCCTTGCCGCCGCCGGTGAAGCCGATATCGGTCATCAGCGCCTCGCCCGGACCGTTCACCACGCAGCCGATGATCGAAAGCGACATCGGCGTCTTGATGTGCTCGAGCCGCTTCTCGAGCTCGGCCACGGTGGCGATCACGTCGAACCCCTGCCGGGCGCAGGAGGGGCAGGAGATGATCTGCACGCCGCGGGTGCGAAGCCCGAGCGACTTCAGGATCTCGAAGCCGACCTTCACCTCCTCGACCGGATCCGCCGAGAGGCTGACCCGGATCGTGTCGCCGATCCCCATCCAGAGCAGGTTGCCGAGCCCGATCGCCGACTTCACCGTGCCGGTGACGAACCCGCCGGCCTCAGTGATCCCGAGGTGGATCGGCGCGTCGGTGGCCTCGGCGAGGCTCTGGTAAGCGGCGGCGGCGAGGAATACGTCGGAAGCCTTGCAGGAGATCTTGAACTCGTGAAAGTCGTTGTCCTGCAAGAGCTTGATGTGGTCGAGCCCGCTTTCGACCATGGCCTCCGGACAGGGCTCGCCGTATTTCTCCAGAAGGTCGCGCTCGAGGCTGCCGGCATTGACGCCGATGCGGATCGAGCAGCCGTGGTCCTTGGCCGCCCGGACCACCTCCCTCACCCGCTTCTCGTCGCCGATATTGCCGGGGTTGATGCGCAGGCAGGCCGCCCCAGCCTCGGCCGCCTCGATGGCGCGGCGGTAGTGGAAATGGATGTCGGCCACGATCGGCACCGGGCTTTCCGCGACGATCGCCTTCAGCGCCCGGGTCGAGTCCGCGTCGGGCGTCGAGATCCGCACGATGTCGGCGCCTGCCGCCGCGCAGCGCTGCACCTGTTCGACGGTGGCCTTGACGTCCGTGGTGTCGGTGTTGGTCATCGTCTGCACCGAGATCGGCGCATCGCCTCCGACCGGCACGGCGCCCACCATCACCTGCCGCGACTTGCGGCGGTAGATGTTGCGCCAGGGGCGAATGGGATTGAGCGACATCGCGCGCACTCTCCTGAGGACCGGGCGGTGGATCGGGTCGGATCAGATGTAAGCCTGAGCGGCGCCGTCGGCAACGGCGGCGGGGCTCACTCGCTGGGCGCGACGGTGATCGCGGCGGCGGCGGAGGCCGCTGCATCGGCCACGGCGACGGCGGCGAGATCGGGGTCGGCCTCGAGGTCGGCCAACGTGAAGGCCTCGGTCAGCGACAGCGCGGCAAGCGGCAGGTTGCGCACCACCTGCGCCCCCGGCGCGGCCGGGCCGTAGGTCTCGCCCTTCACCGCGAAGTAGACGGCGCCCGAATTGCCGGCGCGAAGCACCGGCGGCTCTTCCATCGCCGGCACCGCCCAGCGCTCGCCGGGCTCGAGGATCTTCTCCAGAAGCACGGTGCCGTCGGCGGCGCTGACCCGCACCCAGGCGGGCCGCACGGCCAGGATCTGCACCTCCGGCGCGCCTTCCGCCAGAACCTGCGGCGCATCGGGCTCGTCTGCGACCGGCTCGGGCTCGGCCAGGGATCGCCGCTCGTTCGCCAGCCGCTCCACCGGCGTCTCGGCCAGCGCGCCCACCGAGCCCGGCTCGACCGCCGCGATCGGACCGTCGCGCGCGATCAGCACCGGCACGTCGAGCGCCGGCGGCCGGTAGAGCCGGTCGAGCCCATCGGGCGGCGCCGCGAGCCCGGCGCTGGCGCCGGTGAGCCCGTTCTCGGGCACCGCCGGCCCCGCTGTCGACGGCAGAGGATCGAGTTCCGCCACCACGCCCGGCGCGCGGTCGACCGGCGCGAGATCCACCCGCTGCACCTCCTGCAGCACCGACCAGGCGCCGTAGCCGACGCCGCCGATCAGCGCCAGGAGCACCAGGAGCGACCCCACTTGGCGCAGCTCGATATGGTCGAACGGCCCGGCGGCTCGCGGCGCGACCGAGGCATTGGGATCGCCCAGCGCATCGAGCCCGGACTTCTTCTGCGGCTTCTGCGCCCGCGCCGCGGCCGACAGCCCGTGCGGCTGCTGGAAACCCGACTCGCGGCAGAACATATCCCAGGCCCATTCCGGGTCGAGGCAGAGATAGCGCGCATAGGAGCGGACATAGCCGGCGATGAAGCCCGGCGTGTCGAAGGCCGAGGCATCGGCATTCTCGATCGCGGCGATGTAGGTGGCCTTGATCTTCAGCTCGCGCTGCACGTCGATCAGCGACTTGCCGAGGGTCGCCCGTTCGCCGCGCATGACGTCGCCGAGCCGGAGCTCGAACGAATCGAAGCCCCGGATGTCATCTGGCTGGTTTGGATTGGGCGTCTTCCGCCCAGTCATTGTCCCTGCCCCAAGCGCACGTGGTACCGTCCCCTTCGGTGCGAATCATTCGCGCCGGCTTCACCTGTTAACAAAAGCCTAGCACAGAGCAAACCTTGCTGCACTTGCAGAAAAGTTCAACCTGCCATGTCGGCGCGATTTAGCGCACATCGCGCCCACAGCTTGTCGAGCGCGCCGACCAGGTGATCGGTCATCGCCTTGTCGTGCACCGGCGAGGGCGTGAAGCGCAGCCGCTCGGTGCCGCGCGGCACGGTCGGGAAGTTAATCGGCTGGACGTAGACGCCGAAATCCTCCAGGAGCCAGTCCGACATCTTCTTGGTGTGCCGCGGGTCGCCGACGATCACCGGGACGATGTGCGAGCCGTGATCGAGGATCGGCAGCCCCATCGCCTTCAGCCGGGTCTTGAGCACCTTGGCCCCGGCCTCGTGGCGCTGGCGCAGCTCGCGGTCGCCCTTGAGGTGGCCGACCGAGGCCGCCGCGCCCGCGGCCACCACCGGCGGGATCGAGGTGGTGAAGATGAAGCCCGGCGCGTAGGACCTTACCGCGTCGACCATTTTCGCGCTGGCCGCGATGTAGCCGCCGAACACGCCGAAGGCCTTGCCCAGCGTGCCGTTGATGATGTCGATCCGGCCCATCAGCCCGAGCTTCTCGGCCACGCCCGCACCGCGCGGGCCGTACATCCCGACGGCGTGCACCTCGTCGATATAGGTCAGCGCACCGAACTCCTCGGCCAGCGCCACGATCTCCGCGATCGGGCCGAAGTCGCCGTCCATCGAGTAGATGCTCTCGAAGGCGATCAGCTTCGGCGCAGCCGGGTCGTCGGCCTCGAGCAGCTCGCGCAGGTGACCCGCGTCGTTGTGGCGGAAGACCCGCTTGGCGCCGCCGTTGCGGCGGATGCCCTCGATCATCGAGGCGTGGTTCAGCGCGTCGGAATAGATGATCAGCCGGGGAAACAGCTTCGGCAGCGTCGACAGCGTGGCGTCGTTGGCGATGTAGGCCGAGGAGAAGACCAGCGCGGCCTCCTTGCGGTGCAGGTCAGCGAGTTCCGCCTCCAGCGCCTTGTGGTAGAGCGTGGTGCCCGAGATGTTGCGGGTGCCGCCCGAGCCCGCGCCGGCGGTGTCGAGCGCCTCGTACATCGCCTCTAGCACCTTCGGATGCTGGCCCATGCCGAGGTAGTCGTTGCCGCACCAGACGATCACGTCGCGCTCGACGCCGTCCGGGCGCCGCCAGGTGGCGTTCGGGAAGGCGCCCTGCTTGCGGACGATGTCGATGAAGGTCCGGTAGCGGCCTTCCTCGTGCAGCCGGTTCAGCGCGGCGTCGAGCTGGGCATTGTATTCCACCTTGCAGGTCCTCTTCGCGATCCTGGCCATTCTAATACAGTTGGGGCTTCCTGGCACAGGGGACAGGTTGTCGCCATGACCGAGGTCAATCGCTGATGGCGATCCGGCAGTCGGCGACGCCGCCGGCTGCGTTGCACGCGGCGATGGCCGAGGCCGCGGCACCGGGCCCGCGGCCGATGCCGTAGCCGCCCGAGGTGGGAGAGATCGCGAAGGCCCGCTCGTCGCGCCCGCGTCGGAAGTCGCGGCGGAACGTCGCGGTGGCCCCGGCACTGAGCTGCAGCGCCCGGGCCTGCCAGCCGCGCGGGCGGATCTCGGCGACGATCACGCAATTCCCGGTCCCCTCGGGGCGCTGCGCGTCGCAGCGGCCGAGCGCCGCGGCGGCGGCCGAGCCGAAGGAGTGGTAGTTGCCGACGGCCACGATTGCCTCGGCGACGAGACCCTGGTCGGGCGACACCGCGATCGCCCCATAATAGGGCACGCTGTCGAGGAAGCCGGCAACCTGGCGCCGGTCCTCGAGCAGCGCCATCAGCCGTGGATCGACCGCGGGCTGCGGATGCGCCACCAGCTCGGCGCGCCGCTCGCTGTAGAGAAGCCGCCCGGCGGCTGGCGCGTCGAACACCTCCTGCGCGATCGCCGGCGCCGCCACGAGCGCCGCCAGGGCCAGTGCCCGTCCGATCATCTGCGGTTCCCCCCTCCTCCTCACTCGGCGGCAAGCCTAGCCGCCATGGCCGGCTCTGGACAGTCCCGATCGGCCCGGCCTAGGCTCGCCGCGCCAGCAACGGTGCAGCCCATGAGCCTCGAGCAAGTCCTCGCCCGGATCGACGCCGACCTGCCCGCCGCCACCGAGCGGCTGATGGAGCTCTTGCGCATCCCCTCGATCTCGACCGATCCCGCCCACAAGGCCGATTGCGCCCGCGCCGCCGACTGGCTGGTCAGCGACCTCCGCGCGCTCGGCCTCGACGCCGCCGCCCACGCCACGCCCGGCCAGCCGATGGTGGTGGCCCATGGCGGCGAGGGCGAGCGCCACCTGCTCTTCTACGGCCATTACGACGTGCAGCCGGTCGACCCCGTGTCGTTATGGACGCGCGACCCCTTCGACCCCGCCTTGGAGGAAACCCCGAAGGGCACCGTGATCCGCGGCCGCGGCGCCTCGGACGACAAGGGCCAGCTGATGACCTTCGTCGAGGCGTTCCGCGCCTGGACGGCGGTGCACGGGCGCCTGCCGTTCCGCGTCACCCTGTTTCTCGAAGGCGAGGAGGAGTCCGGCTCGCCTTCGCTGGTGCCGTTCCTGAAGGCCCATGCCGGGACGCTGAAGGCCGACCTCGCGCTGATCTGCGACACCGGGCTCTTCGACCACGACACGCCGGCGATCACCACCATGCTGCGCGGCCTCCTCGGCGAGGAGCTCACCATCACAGGTCCGGACAAGGACCTGCATTCCGGGATGTATGGCGGCCCGGCGATCAATCCGATCCGGGTGCTGGCGCGGGTCATCGCCGCGCTGCACGACGAGACCGGGCGGGTGACGGTGCCCGGCTTCTACGACGGCGTGCCCGAGCTGAGCCCGGAGCTCCGCGCGCAGTGGGAGGGTCTGGGCTACGACGCGAAAGCGTTCCTGGCCGACGTCGGCCTCTCGGTCCCGGCCGGCGAGACGGGCCGCAGCGTGATCGAGATGATCTGGTCGCGGCCGACCTGCGAGGTGAACGGCATCTCCGGCGGCTATGCCGGCGAGGGCTTCAAGACCGTGCTGCCCGCGCAAGCCTCGGCCAAGATCAGCTTCCGCCTGGTCGGCACCCAGGATCCGCTGAAGATCCGCGAGAGCTTCCGCGCAATGGTCCGCGACATGTTGCCGGCCGACTGCTCGGTCGCGTTCAAGGACCACGGCGCCGGGCCGGCCAGCGTGATGCCGACCACCGACCCGGCCTTCGAGAAGGCCCGCCGGGCGCTCAGCGAGGAATGGCCGAACGAGGCCGCCTTCGTCGGCTGCGGCGGCTCGATCCCGATCGCCGGCTACTTCCAGACGATCCTCTGCATGGACTCGCTGCTGATCGGCTTCGGCAAGGACGACGACCTCATTCACTCGCCGAACGAGAAATACGACCTCAGAAGCTTCCACAAGGGCATCCGCAGCTGGGCCCGGATCTTTGCGGCGCTGGCGGGCTGACGCGCGCGGGAAGCCGCGCGCCCGGCGGACGATCCCGCGACCGGTCGCGGGATGCAAGTGCCCCGGCGGGATGCGTCCTCGGGAGGGTCGGCAATGGAGGAATGGCGCGGTTGACGGGGCTCGAACCCGCGACCCCCGGCGTGACAGGCCGGTACTCTAACCGACTGAGCTACAACCGCGCATAGGAGACGTCCGGCGGCCGGTGGGGGCAGTGGCGCGGTTGACGGGGCTCGAACCCGCGACCCCCGGCGTGACAGGCCGGTACTCTAACCGACTGAGCTACAACCGCGCGTCTGCCGCCCGGGCAAAGCCGCCCGAACGCCAGCGGGTAATAAGCACCCGCTCCGCCCCCGTCAAGCGCCCGCGCGCCGATTGCCAGGGTGGCCGCGAGCCGCGCCCGGCGCCGCTGTTGCCTCCCCCGACCCTTGGCCCCTATAGTCCCGCCTGCGAGCGACGGCTGGCCGGCCGCGCGCCGGATTGCGACGCTGGCCCGGCGCGAGAATACGAACGGAGCAGGAGCGAGACATGGCAGGCAGCACGCCCGCGGAGGAGGCCGCTTCTCGGGCGAAGGAGAAGGGCGAGAGGTCCGGAACGGAAGAGGCCGCCGGAACCGCTGCGAAGGCGAATTCCCTGGGCACGATCAAGCGCAGCAGGCTCGGCACCGGGCAGCTCGTGTTCCAGTCCACCACGCGAAATTCGCGCGAGTTCCGCACCTGGTTCCGCGGCGATTACACCAACTTCAACCCGACGCTCGCGCAGCTCCTCGACGTCGAGGCCAGCAAGCGCTACGTGCTGCAGGGCTGGGCCCCCGAGGCGCCGGTGATCCGGCCGGAGACGCAGGTCACCGCCTTCGGCAGCTGTTTCGCCGCCAACATCTCGGAATGGCTCTCCTCGCGTCACTACAACGTGGCCGACGACGGCGCCGACGCGAAGTCGGCCTATGTGGTGACCTGCGGCGAAGGCATGGTGAATTCCTTCGTGATCCGCCAGCAGTTCGAATGGGCCTGGGAGAACCGAAGCTTCGACCAGCCGCTCTGGCACGGCTACGACGCCGAGGACTATGGCTACGACCCCGAGGTGCAGGCCAGGACCAAGCGCATCTTCGACGAGACCGAGTTCTTCATCCTGACCTTCGGGCTCTCCGAGGTCTGGTACGACGAGCCCACCGGCGAGGTATTCTGGCGCACCATCCCGAAGGACGCCTACGATCCCGAGCGCCACCGCTTTCGCGTCTCGACGGTCGAGGAGAACCGGGACAACTTGCGCGCCATCTACCGGCTGATCCGCAAGCACCGGCCAGAGGCGAAGATTCTGTTCACGCTTTCGCCGATCCCGCTCATCGCCACCTTCCGCGACAGTTCCTGCATCACCTCGAACTCGGTCTCCAAGGCGGTGCTGCGCGTCGCGATCGACGAGGTGCTGCGCGAGGTCGGCCACGAGGGCCACCTCTACTACTGGCCCTCCTACGAGCTCCTCACCGACGTGTTCCGCTCGTCCTACAGGCCCGACCGGCGGCATCCGAACGACGAGGTGTTGAACTACATCATGATGCTGTTCGAGGATACCTGGTGCACCGGGACCGACCTGCCACGCCCTCCGCTCTCCTCGGCCTGGGCGCTGGCCTGCGCCGCGGCGGGGATCCTGCCGCCGCGGATGGCGCAGATCCTCCGGGCGCGCCGGCCGCGGCGGCTGCGGGGCTATCTGGCCGAAAAGCATCTCACCCAGGATCCCAAGGTCGACGAGGCGCTGCGGGCGCTCGGACACAAGGTGCTGGCCGAATGGCGGGGCGGAACGGCCTGACGAGGCCGAGAGGAGGCGGCCGCGCCGCGGGCACCGGCGGGCGAGCGCAGCGCGCGTCAGGTCCGCCGGGCGGCCAGTCGGCCCGGGGCTAGGGGTCGGCCTCGAGACTGCCTGCGCTCACGATGACGGAAGACCGGCGCCAGCCCGAGCGCCGCGCGCCGGCCGGAGGGCTGGCAGCGGGGCAGGCTCGGCCGGGCGCGGGATGGTCAGTCCCGCACCAGGTAGGCCACTCCGGCGTCGCCGAAGTCGGCGCTCTCCAGCCTGGTGCGCGCGTGGCGGTCGAGCTCGGCGGCGATCTCGATCAGCCGCGAGATGAAGACGGGCGAAGCCGTGCCCGCAAGGTCGTAGGCGGCGCCCTCGACGATCTCGGCGGCCCGGCGCAGGCCAAGATGAGCGGGTGGGCGCGGCGCGACCGTCGCCCCGGCGCCGCCCGGAATAGCGACGAATCCGGGTCTGCGTTCCGGGCTCAAGCGTGATTTCGGCAAATGTGCCATCCGCAATCCTTCACCGTTCGGGGCGCCGTCCTTCACCGCTGCGGACGGGCCGCCCCCCGGCCCCCACCTGTCTAAAAGTACATGTTGCCGTGCCAATGTAAAGCACAGCCCGCGGCAAATGGTGGGTGATGAGAGACTCGAACTCCCGACATCCTCGGTGTAAACGAGGCGCTCTACCAACTGAGCTAATCACCCGACCGCGCCCCGCTTAAGGCGCAAAAGGGACATGTTCGCAACCCCTTTCCTGCAAGCGGAAATCCGCGCAGGCGCCCGCGTAGTGAGCGACGTCCTGCGTGAGGGTGCCCCTAGGTCAATAGAGTGTTCTCAAATCGCGAACGATCGAATCCGCCCGCGCCGAGTGTCGCCGGGTCAGATCGGGCGACCCCGCGCGCCTCGGCCGGCGTAGCGGGAGCGGGTCCGCGGGAGGCTAGTCGCGGATCGCCGCGCGCGGTGAGGACCGTCGGAAGAAATGCGAAGGCCCCGGACGACCGGGGCCTGGGGCGATGGTGGGTGATGAGAGATTCGAACTCCCGACATCTTCGATGTGAACGAAGCGCTCTACCACTGAGCTAATCACCCGCTGGGCGCGTTCCTTAGCTTCAGTCGTCCGCCTCTGCAAGGGCCCCCTCGGCGCCGGGGCCGGGCTCGGCTCCGCCGCCGCGGCGAAGCCTGAGCACCAGGACCTCGGCCGAACCCTTGTCCTTGTGGCGATTGACCTTGGCCCTGCCGAGCGGCGGCAGCACCAGCGCATCGCCGCGCGACAACGCGGCGCCGATCTCGCCCAGCACCGCCTCGACAACGGCGCGCGCATCCTTCTTCTTGACGCCGGAAATCTCCGAAACCCGCAGCACCAGTTCCTTCTTGCGCAGCACCGGCGTGCTCTCCACCTCGGCGGTCTTGACCGGCTTGACGACCTTGATCGGCTCGGCCGTCTTGACCGGCTTCGGGGTCTTCGCCGCCCTGGCGGCGGTCGTCGCTGACTTCCTGCTCGACGGTTGCTTCATGGTCCCTGCCTCTCCGGCTGTTCGTGCTGGCCGACCCTACCGCGTGGGCGCACCGTGCGCCACGGGGTTTGACGAAAGCCCACGCATCGACCTAGGCTTCGGCTACGGAAATCGAAGGGAAGGGTCACAGCAATGAAGACCAGGATCGCGGCGGCGCTCGTCTCGGCCGCCCTCATCGTCCATCCGGCGCTCGCCGGCGGATTGGCCGAGCCGATGATGGAGCCGGCAGTCATCGAGGAAGACACGACGGCAGGATCGAACGCGGGCATCCTCGTGCCGATCTTCGCCCTGATCATGTTCGGCCTCGCGATGTCGAACGGCAGCGACGCGCCGCCCGCACCGAGCGACGTGCGGCTGAAGACCGACATCGCCCGCGTCGGCACCGCGTCAAACGGACTGCCGCTCTATCACTTCCGCTATGTCGGCCTCGGCACCGTCTACGAGGGCGTGATGGCACAGGACGTGCTCGCCCACACGCCCGAGGCGGTGGTCACGCTGCCCGGCGGCTATCTCGCGGTGGACTACGGCAAGCTCGGCCTCGAGCTGAAGATCGTCCACTAGGCTCAAGCCGGCAAAGAAGAAAGGCGCGCCGGGACGGCGCGCCTTTCCCAATCCGTCAGGCTCCGCTCAGTGCGCGACCTGGTTCGCGTCGCCGCCTTTCTTCTCGGCTGCGGCCTGAGCCGCGGCCTCCTCGGCGGCCTCGTCCCATTCGATCGGCTCGGGCTGGCGGATCAGCGCCTGCTTCAGCACGTCGCGGACATTGGCCACCGGGATGATCGTGAGCCCCGCCTTCACGTTGTCGGGGATCTCGGGCAGGTCCTTGGCGTTCTCCTCGGGGATCATCACCGTCTTGATGCCGCCCCTGAGCGCCGCGAGCAGCTTCTCCTTCAGCCCGCCGATCGCCAGCACGTTGCCGCGCAGCGTGACCTCGCCGGTCATGGCGATGTCCTTCCTGACCGGGATTCCGGTCAGCACCGAGACGATCGAGGTCACCATCGCCACGCCGGCCGACGGCCCGTCCTTCGGGGTCGCGCCTTCGGGCACGTGGACGTGGATGTCGATCGAATCGAACTTCGGCGGCTTCACCCCGATCTGCGGCGCGATCGAGCGCACGAAGGAATTCGCGGCGTCGATCGATTCCTTCATCACGTCGCCGAGCTTGCCGGTGGTCTTCATCCGGCCCTTGCCCGGAAGCTTCAGGGCCTCGATCGACAGCAGATCGCCGCCGACCTGGGTCCAGGCCAGGCCGGTCACCACGCCGACTTGGTCGGCCTCTTCGGCCAGGCCGAAGCGGTGGCGGCGGACGCCCAGCATGTCCTCGAGCTTCTCCGGCTCGACTTCGACCCGCTTCTCGTCGCCGCGCACGATCAGCGTCACCGCCTTGCGCGCCAGCTTGGCGATCTCGCGCTCGAGGTTCCGCACCCCGGCCTCCCGGGTGTAGTAGCGAATCACGTCGGTCAGCGCGCTTTCGGAGATCTTGAACTCACCCTTCTTCAGCCCGTGGCCCTTGATCTGCTTCGGGATCAGGTGCTGCTTGGCGATCTCGCGCTTCTCGTCCTCGGTGTAGCCGGCGAGCGGGATGATCTCCATCCGGTCGATCAAGGGCGGCGGCATGTTGTAGGTGTTCGCCGTGGTCACGAACATCACGTTCGAGAGGTCGTATTCGACCTCGAGGTAGTGATCGACGAACGTGTTGTTCTGCTCGGGGTCGAGCACCTCGAGAAGCGCCGACGCCGGGTCGCCCCGAAAGTCGTGGCCCATCTTGTCGATCTCGTCGAGGAGGATCAGCGGATTGGTCGTCTTCGCCTTCTTCATCGACTGGATGATCTTGCCCGGCATCGAGCCGATGTAGGTCCGCCTGTGGCCGCGGATCTCGGACTCGTCCCGCACCCCGCCGAGCGAGATCCGGATGAACTCGCGCCCCGTGGCACGCGCCACGCTCTTGCCGAGCGAGGTCTTGCCCACGCCGGGCGGGCCGACGAGGCAGAGGATCGGCCCCCTGAGCTTCGACGAGCGCGCCTGCACCGCAAGGTATTCGACGATGCGCTCCTTAACCTTCTCGAGCGCGTAGTGGTCGGCGTCGAGCACCTCCTGCGCCTTCCGCAGGTCCTTCTTGGTACGCGACTTCACGCCCCAGGGGATCGACAGCATCCAGTCGAGGTAGTTGCGCACGACCGTCGCCTCGGCCGACATCGGCGACATCGTCCTCAGCTTCTTCAGCTCGCCCTCGGCCTTC
>JBFKAV010000060.1:0-19065 GCA_041621405.1 Paracoccaceae bacterium | reverse complement strand
GCGACCGGCTGATCGTGGCGCGGATCGCGGCGATGACGCCGGATGAGCGGCAGGCCTACGCGGACAGGCTCGAGAAGATCCTCACACGGGTCGCCCGCTGGCGTCGCGAATAGCCTGGCAATCCGGCGGGACCGTACCTCCGCGCCCGTGGCTTCCACCCTCCCGCGCTCAGGCCTGGCCCCGTCCGCCGGGGCTTCCCGCAAGCACGACACCCAATGGCCCAGCACCGCGCGCGAACCTCGCTGCCCAGGAGGGGCGCAATGCCGTTTCATGGCAGGACCAGCTGCCAGCCGTCAGGGTCCACTTCAGGGTCCTTCATCTCGTCGAAAACGCGCTTGCCAGTGCGCCGAAGGTCGCCTGCCGTCGCCTGGCGCAATCCTGCGTACCAAACAAACGGCAGACCGCCCGGCCGGCCTCGCGCTAGGCGGCGGTGCGGCCGAAGGTCACCTGGTTCCGGCCATCGGCCTTGGCGCTGTAGAGCGCGCGGTCGGCGATGCCGACAAGCGCCTCGACCGAGGCCTCCGCCGGCGTCGTGGCCAGGGCGACGCCGATCGAGACGGTGAGCCGCAGCGCCCCGTCGCCGCCCGGCAGCGGGAACGGCTCGGCTTCGATCGCCCGGCGCAACCGCTCGGCCGCGCGCCCGGCATCGGCCTCGGTGGTGTCGGGCATCACCACCAGGAACTCCTCGCCGCCGAGCCGCGCCACCAGGTCCTCGGCGCGCAGCGTGGCGGCCAGGCGGCGCGCCACCTCGACCAGCACCGCGTCGCCGGCGCCGTGGCCCCAGCCATCGTTCACCAGCTTGAATCGGTCGAGGTCGAGCACCATCACCGCGAAGGGCCGGCCCGACCACGCCGCACGCTCGGCGATCTGCGCCAGCCGGACCTGCGCCGAGCGGCGATTGGGGAGCCCGGTCAATGGATCGGTCACCGCAAGGCGGAGCCCGTCGCTGAGCTGGCGGCGGAGCCGGTCGGCGCGGGCCTTGCGGCGAAGCTGCGCGCGCAAGCGGAGCACCAGCTCCAGGGCGTCCACCGGCTCCTCGATCACGTCGTCGGCGCCGAGATCGAGCGCGGCGACCTCGGCCTCGCCGTCGCCCTTCGCGGTCACCGCGACGACGCCCGCCGAGCGGCCGCGGGCGCGGCTCCTGAGCTCGGCGATCAGCCTCAGCCCCTCGTGGTGGCCGCCGAGGTCGGCGGCGATCACGTAGACGTCGGGCGTCGCGGCGCCGGGGCGCGGATCGTCGAGCAGCTGCCCGGGGCGGACCACCTCGACCTGGCCGCGCAGGTAGGGCGCGATCGCCGTGCGCAAGGCCACCGACGCCTCCGGCCGGGCGGCGACGAGCGCGATGGCGCCCGGTCCGTCGAACGCGGGTGCGGCCTCGGCAAAACCCAGGGAGGCGCAAGTATCCTCGCGCAGCCCGAGCTCGGCCTCGCGGTGACGGGCGCGCATCAGCCGGCGGATCCGGGCCAGCAGAGGTGCCGGGTCTGCCGGGCGCGCCAGCACGTCGTCGGCCCCGGCCTCGAGCGCCGCGCGGCGCAGGGCCACGTCGGGCCGCGGGATCAATGCGACGAGCGCGATCCCAGCGGTGGCGGGCTGCGCCTTCAGCACCCGCAGGAGCTCGAGCGCCACCTCTTCCGGCGCGCCGAGATCGACGATGGCCAGGTCGGGCTGGAGCGCCGCGGCGGCGGCCGCCGCCCCGGCCCGCGACGGCGCCGGCAGCACCTCGTAGTGGGCCGCGGCGAGCCGGGCCTTCAAGAGGATCCGGTTGCTGGCCAGATCGTCAACGATGAGGATGCGACCCTCCAAGTCAGGCTCCCGTGTCGCGCTGTCTCGATGCGGTCAGTTTTCGTTGAGTTCGGTTAAGGAATCCTTTCCAATCCGATTAACATTGGCGGAATTTTTGGGGACCTCGTGCAGCGTGACGCGGCAGAAACCCTGGCGCTTAGGGCGCTCGCGTGGCTGGCTGGCAACGACGACCTGCTGCCGGTGTTCCTCGGCGCGACCGGGGCCGCGCTCGGCGACCTGCGCGGCAGGGCACGGGAGCCGGACTTCCTCGCCTCGGTGCTCGATTTCCTGCTGATGGACGACGCCTGGGTCACCGGCTTCGCCGCCGCTGAGGGGATCCGGCCCGAACGCCTATCGGAGGCGCGCGCCGCGCTGCCGGGCGGCGGAAACCCGCACTGGACCTGAGCCCGAACCCACCCGAGCGTTGCTTCGGCCGTCGCGCTCAGTCAGAATGCGGGCTGCGGGGAGGAACCCAAATGACCGCGATCCGCGGCCTGCTGTTCGACAAGGACGGCACGCTTTTCGACTTCCAAGCCACCTGGAGCGCCTGGGCGCGCACCTTCGTGAGCGAGCTCGCCGGCGGCGATGCCGCCCGCGCGGCGGCGCTGGGCCGCGCCATCGGCTTCGATACCGCCAACGCGCTGTTCGAGCCGGAGAGCCCGGTCATCGCCGGCACGCCGACCGAGATCGCCGAGGCGCTGCTGCCGCATCTGCCCGGCACCAGCGCGCCGGTGCTGATCGCGCGGATGAACGCCACCGCCGCCACCGCGCCGATGGTCGAGGCGGTGCCGCTGAAGCCGCTCCTCAGCCTTTTCAGGCGCCTCGAGCTCCGGCTCGGCGTCATCACCAACGATGCCGAGGTTCCGACTCGGGCGCATCTTGTGAAGGTCGGGGCCGAACGCTTCTTCGACTTCGTCGCCGGCTTCGATTCGGGCTTCGGCGCGAAGCCGGGGCCGGGCGCGCTCCTCGCCTTCGCCGACCGCTTCGGCTTCGCGCCGGCCGAGGTGGCGATGGTCGGCGACAGCCGGCACGACCTGGCCGCCGCCCGCGCCGCCGGAATGCGCCGCGTGGCAGTGCTGACCGGGCTCGCCGGCGAGGAGGACCTGGCGCCCTATGCCGAGGTCGTCCTGCCCGACATCGGCCATCTGCCCGGCTGGCTCTCGACCCACGTGGCGCAGGAATCGCCGGCCTGACCCCGAAATGCGACGGATTCTGTCGCTAATCGCAAACCGCTTCGGGCGTATCCTCTGTCAACTGGAGCCGATCCAGCCCGGAGGGATGCGATGACCGATGCCAGCCCTGCCCGCCGCCGCCGCGCCGGCGGCCGCGCCGCCCATGCCGAGCGCGCCGGTCACGCCGCCATAGACCAGATGCCCTGGCGGCTGCCGGTGAACCCGGACCGCCCGACCGAGCCCCTGGACGACGAGGGGGTGCAGGCGATTCACAAGGGCGCGATGCGGATCCTCTCCGAGCTCGGCATCGAGATGCTCAATCCCGAGGCCTGCGAGCTGCTGAAGCAGGCCGGCTGCAAGGTCGAGGGCAGCAACGTCAGGTACGACGAGGACTTCGTGATGGAGATGGTGGGCAAGGCCCCGGCCTCCTTCACCATCACGCCGAGGAACCTCGACCGCGAGATCGTCATCGGCGGCCGCCACATGGCCTTCGTCAACGTCTCCTCGCCGCCGAACGCATGGGACCTCGAGCGCGGCAAGCGCTCGGGCGACTTCGAGACCTTCAAGGAGTTCATGAAGCTCACGCAGTACTTCAACTGCATCCATGTCGCCGGCGGCTACCCGGTCGAGCCGATCGACATCCACCCCTCGGTGCGCCACCTCGACTGCCTCTACGAGAAGCTGATCCTGACCGACAAGGTGGTGCACGCCTATTCGCTCGGCGCCGAGCGGGTCGAGGACGTGATGGAGATGACCCGGATCGCCGGCGGTCTCAGCCACGAGGACTTCGCGGCGAAGGCGCACATGTACACCAACATCAACTCGGTCTCGCCGCTGAAGCACGACTTCCCGATGCTCGACGGCGCGATGCGCTGCGCGCGCAAGAACCAGGCCGTGATCGTCACACCGTTCACGCTGGCCGGCGCGATGGCGCCGGTGACGATGTCGGGCGCAGTGGCGCTCTCGGTCGCCGAGGGGCTCGCGGCGATCGCGCTCCTGCAATACGTCAAGCCCGGCTGCCCGGTCGGCCTCGGCACCTTCACCTCGAACGTCGACATGAAGACCGGCGCCCCGGCCTTCGGCACGCCGGAATACATGCGCGCGACCCAGATGACGGGCCAGCTTTCCCGCTTCTACGGGCTGCCGCTCCGCTCCTCGGGCGTCTGCGCCGCGAACGTCCCCGACGGCCAGGCGATGTGGGAGACCTGCAATTCGCTCTGGGCCGCGGTGCAGTCGGGCACCAACCTCGTCTACCACGCCGCGGGCTGGCTCGAGGGCGGGCTGATCGCGTCCCCCGAGAAGTTCGTGATGGACTGCGAGGTCCTGCAGATGATCCAGCGCTACTTCGAGGCGGCGACCTACGCCACCGACGAGGACGCCATCGCCTTCGACGCGATCAAGGAGGTCGGGCCGAACGGGCACTATTTCGGCTGCCAGCACACCCAGGAGCGCTACACCACGGCGTTCTACGCGCCGATCGCCTCGGACTGGCGCAACTTCGAGGCTTGGAACCTCGACGGCGCGGTCTGGACCGCCGAGCGCGCGCACCGGATCTACAAGGCGATCCTCGCCGAGTTCGAGCCGCCGCCGATGGACGAGGCCCGGCGCGACGAGCTCCGCGACTTCGTCGCCCGCCGCAAGGCCGAGGGCGGCGCGCCGACGGACTTCTGAGGCGCCGGGCGCCCGAAACGCCTCTCGAGGGCTCTGGAGCCAAGGGCTTGATCCCGGCCGGTCGCCTGCGCCCCGGGAGCATCGGCCACTGGCGCCCCGGCAGCCGTGCCGCTAGCTTGTGGCCGGCATGAGCTGGGGCGCGGGAACGGGCGATGGCGGGACACACAGGCGAGGCGACGATCCTGGCGAAGCGCGCGGCGCTCGCGGCGATCGGCGGGCTCGGGGGTGGGGCCTACTGGTTCCTCTCCGAGGAACTGCCCGACCGCCTCGCCGACCCGCAGCTGTTTCTCGCCGTTACCGCCCTCGCCTTCGGCTTCTTCGCCGCGCTGATGGCGCTGACCGGGCCCCTGCGCCTGCGCGTGGCGCTCCCCGCCGCGCTCCTCGCCGCGGTGCCGCCGGCGGCGCTGCTCACCTGGGCCAGCCTGCGCTACGACGCGCTGTCCGAGCACTTTGCCCGGCCCGAGCCGGTCATCGCCTACCTCGTCGTCCTCGTGCTGCCCTTGCCCTATCTCATCGCCGCGCTCCGCAAGGGCACGTCCTGGCGCGACTATCCGACGCTCTTCGGTGAAGGCTGGGGCATCGTTGTGCGGATTGCGTCCGCGGCGCTCTTCGCCGGGATCGTCTGGGTCGCCGTCTTTCTCGCCGACGAGCTCCTGCGCCTCGTCGGCATCGACGTTATCGAGCGGCTGCGCGCGGTCGACTGGCTGCCGCCGACCTTCACCGGCCTCGTCGCCGGGCTTGCGCTCGCCATCGTCAACGAGATGCGCGACCTGATTTCGGCCGGCCTCGCGCTCAAGCTGCTGCGGCTCCTGATCCCGCCCGCGCTTCTCGTCGTCGGCGCCTTCACCATTGCGGTCCCGGTGCAGGGCCTGGCGCAGCTCTTCGGCGCGCTCTCGCCAGCCGCCACGCTCCTCGCGATTGCGCTGGTGCTGACGCTCCTCGTCTCCACCGGGGTCGATGCCGACGACGAGGCGGCGCCCCGGTCCACGCTCCTGCGGCTTTCCACGCGCGGGCTCGCGCTCCTCCTGCCCGCCGTGGCGCTCCTGGCGCTCGAGGCGCTGCGCCAGCGCTACCAGGCCGAGGGGCTGAGCCCGGCGCGGGTGGCCGGCGCGCTCGCCGGGGCCGTGCTCTTTCTCTACGGTCTCTTCTATGCGGCCTCGGCGCTCACCGGTTCGCGCTGGATGGCGCGGATCCGGGCGGTGAACACCGTCATGGCGCTCTTCGTGATCCTTCTCGCCGCGCTCTGGCTGACGCCGGCGCTCGACGCTGAGCGGCTATCGGCCGAGGACCAGGTCGCGCGCTTCGAGTCCGGCCGGATCGGGGCCGGGCAGATCGACCTCTGGACACTGGAGCACGACTGGGGCCGGGCCGGTCGCCGGGCGCTGGCCCGGATCGAGGCAGAGGCCGAGGGCCATCCCGAGGCGGAGCTCCTCGCCGAGCGGATCGGCTTCGCCCGCCAGGCGCCCGACCGCCTCGCCTTCTGGAACGTGCCCCGCGGCCCCGCCGCGCTCAGCGCGCGGGCCGAGCTGAAGGAGCTGATGCCGGTCATGCCGCCGGCGGCGGCGGCGGAGCTCGACCGCTACGTGCTGCCCTGGTACGCCGGCAGCATGGCGAGCTTCCTCGAGGGCTGCCGCGACCGCACCAAGTCCGGCCGGCCAGGCTGCGTGCTCGTGGTGCTCGACCTGGTGCCCGACAACCCGGGCAACGAGGCGATCCTGTTCTACAAGTCGTTCGGGCTCCTGCGCGGCGAGGTGATCGTGCCCGAGCCGGTGTTCCGCCGCGCCGACGCGGCCGACGTCTTCTCCCTGCCGCCGCCCGGTTTCGACGAGACCGACCTGCTGCTCGAGCAGCTTCAGGACGGCGGCTTCACCGCCGGACCGGCGCGGATCAACGCCATCACCATCGGCGAGCGGCAGTTCACCGTTCCGTTCTGAGGCGGACCGCGCCCCGGCGGCGGTTCGGGCTTTGTTAAGGCCTTCGCCCTAGGCTTCCGCCGGCGGTGCAAGGGGTTTCGAGATGCATGGTCTGATCAACCGGGCCCTCCAGCGTTTTGCGGAGGATACGCACGGGGTTTCGGTCTGGTCGGAGGTGGCCGAGGCTGCAGAGCCGGGGCTCACTGGCTTCGAGGCGATGCTCGTCTACGACGACGCGGTGACCGGCCGTGTGCTCGCAACGCTGGCCGAGCGTACCGGCACGCCGCCCGAAATGATCTTGGAGGATCTCGGCACTTATCTGGTCTGCCATCCCAACACCGAGGCGCTGCGACGCCTGATGCGCTTCGGCGGCGAGAGCTTCACCGAATTCCTCTACTCGCTCGACGACCTCGCCGGCCGGGTGCGGCTCGCCGTCCCCGACCTGGTGCTGCCTCCGCTGGAGCTCACCGAGCACGCGCGCGGGTCCTTCTCGCTGACCGCTGGGCCGGGGATCGCCGGCTTCGGCCATGTCGTGGTCGGGCTCCTGCGCGCGATGGCCGACGACTACGGCGCGCTTGCCCTTGTCGAGTTGGTCTTCGACGGCCCGCAGGGTGCGAGGATCGGGATCTCGGTGGCCGAGGCCGCCTTCGCCGAGGGCCGCGGTTTCGCGCTCGCGCTCGCTGAGGGCGCGGCATGAGCGGCGCGGTCACGCTCTCGTCCGCGGCGCTCTCGGCGCTGATGCCGATGCACCTTCTCGTCGGCCCGACCGGCCACGTGCTCGCCGCCGGGCCGACGCTGGCGCGGCTCCGGCCGGAGGCGCCGCTTGCCGGCTGCCGGCTCCTGGAGCTCTTCGCGTTCCGCCGGCCGGTGGCGCCTTCCAGCCTCGCCGATCTTCTCGCCCAGGCCGGCCGCCGGCTCTCGCTGCAGTTCCGCGACGCGCCGCGCACCGCCTTCCAGGGCATCGTCGTGCCGTTGCCGGACGGGCAGGGGGCGCTCCTCAACCTCTCCTTCGGCATCGGCGCGGTGTCGGCGGTGGCCGAGCACCGGCTGACCGCCAGCGATTTCGCGCCGACCGACCTGACGGTGGAGATGCTCTACCTCGTCGAGGCGAAGTCGGCGGCGATGGAGGAATCGCGGCGGCTCAACCTGAAGCTCGAAGGCGCGCGCTCGGCCGCCGAGGAACAGGCGCTGACCGACGCGCTGACGGGCTTGCGGAACCGCCGGGCGATGGAGGAGGCGCTCGCCCGCCTGACCCGGCACCGGGCGCGCTTCGGCCTCATCCACCTCGACCTCGACCGCTTCAAGGCGGTCAATGACACGCTGGGCCACGCCGCGGGCGACGCGGTGCTCGGCGCTGTGGCGGATGCGCTCCGCGCCGAGGTCCGCGACTGCGACGTGGCGGCGCGGGTCGGGGGCGACGAGTTCCTCGTGATATTCCCCGACACCGCCGACACCAGATGGCTGTCGGGCATCGCCAACCGGATCATCGCGCGGATCGAGGAACCGGTACCCTTCGGCGAGGAGCTCTGCCGGATCTCGGCCTCGGCCGGGATTACCGTCTCCACCGCCTATGCCAGGCCCGACCCGGAGCGGATGCTGCACGACGCCGACGCGGCGCTCTACGCCTCCAAGCGCGCCGGCCGCGGCCGGGCGACGGTCTGGCGCGCGGCCGGGACGCCGGACCCCGAGTCCAGCGCCGCCTGAACCAGGCCGCGCGCCACCCCGTGCTGGCCGCGCGGGCCCGCCTCATGGTATTTCGAAATGGAGGCGGCACGCGCCGAGGGGCCGTCTCGAGCGCGCCCGATGCGACGTGCCGGTCCCAGCGGGAGGAACTGCGAAGATGCCACCGCTTCACGTCATGCGACTTGCGGCCGTTCTCTGCCTGGCCGGCAGCCTTTGCCTGCTGTCCCTCCCGGCGCTTGCCTTTGGCACGATCAACTCGCTCGGGCAGTCGGCCGAACACGAGAAGATCACCCGGCTGGCGCTAAGGCGGGAAGGGTTCGAACCGCACACGCTGGACGAACTCGCCGGCAAGACCGGCACCTTCGGCGCGGTCGGCGCGCCCGACCGGCCCGACCGTGGCCTGATGTCCCAAAAGCAGGTGCATTGCGACGGCGGCGACCACCTCGACCTGCCCGACTATCCGCAGACCGCCGCGGACGCGCGGCGCTGGCTGGCCGCCTGCCGGCAATGGATCTTCGCCAGCCTCGATGCGGCCGTGAACGCTGCCGGCCGGCTGCTCGACGGGAACGGCCAGGTCCGGGATTCGCAGATTCCGACCCGGGTGCCCTGCGGCTACAACGGCCGCTCCGGCCGGGCCAAATGCGATGTTCTCGAAGCACTCGGGCTGGCGCTTCACGCGGCGCAGGATTTCTACTCGCACTCGAACTGGACCGATGCCGACCCGCCCGGCCGTGCCTCGCTGTCGGAGCCGCCGGGCCTCGGCAACCGCGCGCCCGCCCGCTGGCTCGACCCGCGCCGGACCTACCGGTTTCCGGCCGGCCTGATCAGCGGCTGCTACGACGGCTTCCCCGAGGCGCTCCACTGCGAAGGCCGGGTCCGGCACGAGAGCCTGAACAAGGACACCGGCGCGATCGACGCCGCAAGCGGTCGCATCGGCCGGGGCAGCACGCCGCGCGGAGAAGTCGGCGGCAACTTCGCCCGTGCGGTCGGCGCGGCGATCCTCGACACCCGCGACAAGTGGGCCGCCTTCCGCGAGCGGGTGCTTCGGATCCACGGACCGGAGCGCGGCGGCCGGATAATCTGCGCGGTTCTCCGGGACGACCCGGCCCGCTCCTGCAATTGACCCTTCCTCAGCCGGCCCCGGCCGGGCAGGGCGGCGCCGACTCCAGCGCGGCCTGAGCCACGATGCGGATGCGGTTGGGGGATTGGAGTGATAATGGCAGCCCGTAGGGGAATCGAACCCCTCTTTCCAGGTTGAAAACCTGGCGTCCTAACCGATAGACGAACGGGCCGTGCCTCGGCGTGCGGCGTTACTTAGGCAAATGCCGGGTGACTCGCAAGCCGTTTCTTCCCCGATTCCCTCGGCCTTTCCGGACCCCTCGCGGTCAGGCCTCGGCGGCGTCCTCGAGACGCATCTGCGCGCTGGTGCGGCCCTGCCAGTGATTGAGGTCGAGCCGCCCGGCGAGGTGCATCCGCGCGCCCGCGCGCGCCTCGAGGAGCGCCCCGAGCGGCCCCTCGTAGGCGCGGAACGCGATCACCTCGAGCCGGGGGCCGGCGCCGTCGGACACGGCGAGCTTGAGGTGGCTGTCGCCGACCCGGCGGGCGTGGTGGATCGTGACCGAAGGCAACGCGAAGCGCGGCGCCGGGGCGGCGGCGCCGAAGGGGCCTGCGGCCTCCAGCGCCTCCACCAGCTCCGGCGTGCAGGCGGATGGCATCAGGAGGCCGTCGAGCCTCAGCTCGCGCGGTCCGAGCGCGCCCGCGCCCTCGCGGGCGAGGAGCTCCGAAAGCCGCGCCATCGCCGGCTCGAGCGCCGCGCGCGCCACCGTCAGCCCGGCCGCCATCCGGTGGCCGCCGCCCTTCAGCAGGAGCCCCTCGGCGGCCGCCTTCTGCACCGCGTGGCCGAGGTCCACGCCCTCGACCGACCGGCCCGACCCCTTGCCCTCGGCACCCTCGAGGCCGATCACCACGGCGGGCCTGCCCCAGGCCTCCTTGAGCCGCGCCGCGACGATGCCGACGACGCCGGGGTGCCAGCCCTCGCCGGCGGCCCAGATGAGCGGCGCGTCGGCCCCCCGGGCCTCGGCCTGGGCCATCGCCTCCTCCAGGACCGCCGCCTCGATCCGCTGGCGCTCGTGGTTCAGCCGGTCGAGTTCGGCGGCGAGCGGGGCGGCCTCGCGCGGGTCGGCCGTGCTGAGCAGCCGGGCACCGAGATCGGCCGCGCCGACCCGGCCGCCGGCATTGACCCGCGGGCCGAGCAGAAAGCCGAGGTGGTAGGCCGCCGGCGGCCGGTCGAGCCGGGCCACGTCGGCGAGCGCCGCGAGCCCCGGACGCTCGCGGCGCGCCATCACCGTCAGCCCCTGGCGAACGAAGGCGCGGTTGACGCCCGTGAGTGGCGCCACGTCGGCGACGGTCGCCAGTGCGACGAGGTCGAGCATGGCCATCAGGTCGGGCCCGGCGACGCCCTCGGCCCTGAGCCGCCGGTTGGCTTCGACCAGCATCAGGAACACCACCGCGGCGGCGCAGAGATGGCCGAGATCGCCCTCCTCGTCCTGCCGGTTCGGGTTCACCACCGCCACCGCATCCGGCAGCGTCTCGCCGGCTAGGTGGTGGTCGAGTACCACCACGTCGCAGCCCGCCTCGGCGATCGGCTCGTGGCTGAGAGTGCCGCAGTCGACGCAGAGGATCAGGTCGTGGCCGCGACCAAGTGCCTCCATCGCGGGCACGTTGGGCCCGTAGCCCTCGTCGATCCGGTCGGGGATGTAGAGCGTCGCCTCGCGTCCCATCTCGCGCAGCCAGGTGAGGAGAAGCGCCGCCGAGGCGCCGCCGTCGACGTCGTAGTCGGCGAAGACCGCGATCCGCTCGCGGCCCTTCACGGCCTTGAGGAACCGCTCCGCGGCGGCGCCCATGTCCTTCAGCCGCATCGGGTCGGGCAGGAGGTCGCGCAGGGCGGGCGCGAGGTAGGCCGCGGCCTCCTCCGGTGCCACGCCGCGACGGGCGAGCACGCCCGCCACCGCCGGGGCGAGGCCGGTCGCCTGCGCCATCGCCTCGGCCAGCCGCTCCTCCTCGGGCGAGGGCCCGCGCCAACGGCGGCCGGTGGCGGAGCGTTCAACGGTTAAGAAAGCGGTCATGCCACTGTTGTCGGGGAGGGCGTCGAACTCTCGTTCGACTCCAGCTCCAGCCACAATTTCCCCTCTCGGTACTCGCCTCGGACCAGACGCCCCGGCTCGTTGATTTCGGGATGGTCCTTGGCCCAATCCCGAAACCGGTCATTGGTGACGATGCGCGCACCGAGGTCGCGCGCAGCCGTCAGGATGTAATGGTCGGCAGGGGTGCCCTTGGGGACGACCATCACCCGTTTCTGCGGCAAATCCAAGTCCATGCCCAAATCGCTGTCATGCCGGTACTTTCCGGAAAGCAGATACCCGGCATTGGCATCGAACATCACGCCCGGCGTGTAACCGAGCCGGGAAAGATGGCGCACCACTTCGCGCACCGGGTCGATACGTGGAGTTTCGCCCTTCCAGTACATGACGTTCGATCCGTCCACGACGATCCACTTCGGGTCGGCGCCCCGACCGGGCTTGGCGCGACGCGGCCGCGCGCGCAGCATCAAGACAATGCTGGCGAGGGCGCTAGGTCCAGCCAGCATGACGAGGTCCGACCAACCGGGCAGAGTTGCGGCCGCCGCCAGACCGGCGAGCGAGACAGTAAAAAGGAAGGCCGGCACTTTCATCGGGCGAGCAACCTATCCGCCCGGAAGCAATGCGTCGCCCGCCCAAGCCGGGCCCGGCCCGGCGTCGCATCGCGCCGCGACACTGGTAGCCCGCACAGGCTCACTTCACCGGATTGCGGTAGACCATCCGCCGGACCGAGCCGGTCTTCGAGCGCATCAGGATCGTCTCGGCTGTGAGGTAGCCCACCTCGCGCTTGATCCCTTTCAGGATCGAGCCGTCGGTGACCCCGGTCGCGGCGAAGATGACGTCGGCCGTCACCATCTCGTCGCGGCTGTAGACGCGGTCGAAATCCTCGATTCCGGCACGCGTCGCGCGGGCCCGCTCGTCGTCGTTGCGGAAGACCAGCCGGCCCTGGATCTGTCCGCCCATGCATTTCAGCGCCGCGGCCGCCAGCACGCCTTCGGGGGCGCCGCCCTGGCCCATGTACATGTCGATGCCGGTGATGTCGGCCTCGGCGCAGTGGATCACGCCGGCCACGTCGCCGTCGGTGATCAGCCGGATCGCGGCGCCGGTTTCGCGCACCTCGGCGATCATGTCCTGGTGCCGGGGCCGCTCGAGGATGCAGACGGTGATGTTCTCCGGCCCGCAGCCCTTGGCGCCGGCAAGCGCATGCACCCGCTCGGAGGGGTCCATGTCGAGCGTCACCACGCCCGGCTTGTAACCGGGGCCAACGGCGAGCTTCTCCATGTAGACGTCGGGCGCGTGCAGCATCGAGCCCCGAGGCCCCATGGCGATCACGGCGAGTGCGTTCGGCATGTCCTTGGCGGTCAGCGTCGTGCCTTCCAGTGGATCGAGCGCGATGTCGACCGCCGGGCCTCCGCCGGTGCCGACCTTCTCGCCGATGTAGAGCATCGGCGCCTCGTCGCGCTCGCCCTCGCCGATGACGATCACGCCGTCGATGTCGAGCATGTTGAGCTGCTTGCGCATCGCGTCCACCGCCGCCTGGTCGGCCGCCTTCTCGTCGCCGCGCCCGATCAGCTTGGCCGAGGCGAGTGCTGCGGCCTCCGAAACCCGGGCGAGACCAAGCGAGAGCATCCGGTCGTGGAACTGGTTGACGAGGTTCATGGGCAGATCCCTGGCTGAGCGACGGTTCGCCATGCATCTAGCCCCGTCACCGGGCGGCGGGCAAGGGCGACGGTGCTAACCGGGGGTGCTATCGGTTCGCGGTCGCGGGCGGCCGCCACCCGCTCAGCTCGACCGCCCGGCGCACGCGTTCGACGAAGGCCGCGCGGTCCTCGGCCCGTTCGGGCTCGCGCCAGGACTCCGCCTCGCGCACCGGATCCCAGCCCGGCTCCAGCTCCGCCGCCCGGTCGAGGTGTGTCCGTGCGCCCGCCGTATCGCCAAGCGCCGCGAGGCTGGCAGCCATCTGCATTTCCCCGAAGGCGGAGAGCACAGGCAGGCAGCCGAGGCGCGCGACGACGTCCTCGTGGCGGCCCATGAGCTGGCAGACATGGGCGAAGTCGGTATGGTACCAGGGCGGGTGCAGCGGGTTCAGCGCCTCGGCCCGGCGCATCAGGGCCAGCCCCTCCTCGCCGCGTCCGCGGAGCGCGAGGATATAGCCGTGGATCATCAGGATATCGGCGTCGGACGGGTTCAGCGTCATGGCCTGCGCGCTGTGGAGCTCGGCCGCCGCATGGTCCTTCGCGAAGTGCCGGATCAGCGCGGCGACCCAGTGACACCGCGCTTCCTCGGGCGCGATCTCGATCGCGCGGCGGACATGGGCGAGACCCGTGGCGATGACCTCGGGCGGTGCCAGGTCGTAGCCCGCGATCATCAGCTCCGCGAGGCCGAGATAGGCATGCGCGAGCGCGAAGCCCGGGTCGCGTGCGATCGCCCGCTCGAGAAGCGCCTTGCCCCGCGTGTTCACGTCGGGCCCGTAGGCGCGCAGGAGCCCGACACCGGCGGCGAAGAGCGCGTAGGCATCGGGGCTGCCGGTCATCGCGCCCGAGGCCTCGATCCGCCGGCGCACGTCGATGTCGAGCCGCGCGGCGATCCGGTTCGGCAGGCCGACCGCGATCTGCGAGAGCGTCTCGGACGAAAGCTCGAGCGTCTCGGACCAGAGCTCGCGGCCGTCATCCGTCGCCGCGAGCGCGATCCCGAGCGTCAGCCGGTTGCCGAGCCTCCGGGCGGTGCCGGCCACGAAATAGCGCACTCCGAGCCGCCGCGCCGCCGCTTCCGGCGGCACGCTCTCGGGGCGAAGCTGGAACGCCGAATGGCGGGCCACGACCGAAAGCTGGCCGAAGCGGCCGAGGCCGCGGGTCAGCTCCTCGATCAGGCCGTCGGCGATGAGCCGGTCGTCGGGATTGGGCGAGAGCGTGGCAAGCGGCAGGACGGCGATCCGCGGCGGTGCCGCCGCCTCGGCCTTGGCCGTAGGCTCGAAGACGTAGCCGCGCCGCGGCACGGTGCGGATCGCCCCTTCGCCCAGGACCTTGCGGACGTCGCGGATCGCCTGGGTGAGCGAATCCTCGGTGACCGTGACCTCGGGCCAGACCGCGTCGAGCAGCGCCGCCTTCTCCAGCACCCGCCCGGGCCGCGCCGCCATGTAGGCGAGCAGCGCGAAGCTCTTGGCGCGCAGGTGGACCGGCGCGTCCCCGCAGAGCAGGAGCCCGCGGTCGAGGTCGAGGAGATGATCGCCGAAGCGGATCGCGGACACCGGGCTGGCCCCAGGGGAAGATGCCCCAGATGAACGGGCCAGCCGGCCTGCCTGTCAACCGCTGAGAAGCCCCAGCCGCCGCGCGAGCCGGGTCAGCACGCCCCCGGACGGACCGGCGACGGCCGCCTCCGGCGCGAGAAGGGTCACGAAATCCCAGGTCCCTCCCCCGAGCGCGGCGCGGGCCATCTCGTCGTTGAGATCCGCCCGGCGGTCCTGTTCCCGTGCCGCGTCGATCTCCGGCCCGGGCGCGACGCCGGCCTCACGCAATGCGTTCTCGATCTCGGTCTGGATCAGGACGTCGACATAGCGACCCGGAAACCCGGTATAGCCCATCATCATCATCGAAAGGTCCTCCGCATCGCGGCTTGCGATGCACAGAGGATGCGCCGCGGCTTGGCCGAAGGTCCCGAAAGCGCGGTGAAACTTCGCTGAAATCGACGGGCCGACCTCCGGAACCGGACCGGCCGCTCAGGTCCGGCCTCTTGGGGCGGCCGTCAGACCGCCTCGATCCGGATCGCCACCGGCTGGCCCACCACGACCCCGGTCGCCGCGAAGCCGCGGAGCGCGTGGTCGAGCGCGTCGCGTGTGGACTTGTGGGTCACGATCAGGACCGGCGCGGCGCTGGCGTCGGAATGGCCGTATTGCCGCATCCGGTCGATCGACACCCCCGCCTCACCCAGCACTGCCGCCACCTTGGCGAGCGCGCCCGGTTTGTCCTGAAGCAGCATCCGGAGGTAGTAGGGCGCCGGCGCCGCCGCCCTGGCGGAGACCGGGTCCGACAGCGAGGCCGCCGGCCGACCGAAGGTGGAGACGCGGAAGCCGCGGGCCAGGTCGATCACGTCGGCCATCACGGCGCTTGCCGTAGGCCCGCGGCCCGCGCCGGGGCCGCGCAGCACGATCTGACCGACGCTGTCGCCCTCGATCACCACCATGTTGGTGCCGCCCTGGAGCTGGCCGAGCGGGCTCTCGGCCGGCACCAGGCAGGGGCTCATCCGCTGCTCGAGCCCGCGGCCGGTCATCCGCGCCACGCCCAAAAGCTTGATCCGGTAGCCCATGTCGGCGGCCTGGCGGATGTCCTCGATCTCGATCCGGCCGATGCCCTCGAGCTCGACGGCCTCGAAGCTCACCCTGGTGCCGAAGGCGATCGCGGCCAGGAGCGAGAGCTTGTGGCCGGCGTCGATGCCGCCGACGTCGAGGTTCGGGTCGGCCTCGAGGTAGCCGAGCGCGTCGGCCTCGGCGAAGACCTCCTCGTAGGGCAGCCCCGCCTCCTCCATCCGGGTCAGGATGTAGTTGCAGGTGCCGTTCATCACCCCCATGACCCGGGTGACCTCGTTTGCCGCCAGCCCCTCGGTCAGCGCCTTCACCACCGGGATGCCGCCCGCGACGGCCGCCTCGAAGCGGATCGCCGCGCCCTTGGCCTCGGCCGCCTCGGCCAGGCGCTGGCCGTGGCGGGCGAGCATCGCCTTGTTCGCCGTCACCACGTCCTTGCCGGCCTGAAGCGCGGCCTCGGTCGCGGCGAGCGCGGCGCCATTCTCGCCGCCGATCAGCTCGACGAAGACGTCGACGTCCTCGCGCCGGGCGAGCGCGACCGGGTCGTCCTCCCAGGCATAGCCGGAAAGGTCGATGCCCCGGTCCTTGCCCTTGCTGCGGGCCGAGACCGCGCTGACCGTGATCGGCCGCCCTGCCCGGTGGGCGATGAGGTTGTGGTGCCGCGTCGCGATCTCCAGGACGCCCACGCCCACGGTCCCGAGGCCGGCGATGCCGAGGCGGAGTGGGTCGGGCATGGGGCGTGCCTCCGGGAACGGGTCGGCCGTCCTGTTACCCGCTTCCCGCGGCGCCTGCAACGCAGCCTGCTAGCGGGAATGCCGCGCCATGGCCGCCAGGAGCCGCGCCCGCGTGGCGCGGTCGATCACCGGCCGCGCCCTCAGCGCCGCCGCCCGGGACCGCAACGCCGCCGCCCGCGCCTCGAGGCCGCGGCGGGCCCGCTCGCCAAGCGCCGGCCCCGCCGCTTCGGCCAGGAGCGCGTCGAGCGGCACCAGCGCGGGGTAGGGCGCGTCCGAGGTATCCCGCATCGCCGCGCCCTCGAGGTCGGGAAACCGCGCGCAGGTGGCCAGCAGGGCCAGGGCGAGAAGGCAGGGCAGGGCAGGGCGCATCGGTCGGGCTCCCTCGGCTTGGCTCCTGCTTACGCGCCCGGCACCGGCGCGACAAGCCGCGCCTGACCAGACCGCGCTTGAATTGAACGGCCGTTCAGTTACTCTTTAGCCATGGCGCGCAAGCAGGGCTCCCGTTCCGAGATCACCGGCCCCCGGGTGCGGGAGGCGGCGCTGCGGCTTTTCGCGCGCCATGGCTACGCCGCGGTCACGATGCGGCAGATCGCGGCCGAGGTCGGGGTCCAGGCCGGCGCGCTCTACCTCTACACGCCCGACAAGCAGTCGCTGCTCTTCGAGCTGATGCAGGGCCACATGGACGAGCTCCTCGCCGCCTGGGCCGCCGAACCGAGGGGCGAAGGCCCGGCCGAGCGGCTCGAGGCCTTCGCCCGGTTCCACATCCGCTTCCACCTGGCGCGCCCCGACGCGGTCTTCCTCTCCTACATGGAGCTGCGGAACCTCGAGCCCGGCAACTTCGCCGCGATCGAGGCGCTGAGGAGGGCCTACGAGGACGCGCTCGAGGCGATCCTGAAGGCCGGCGTCGCCGCGGGCGACTTCGATCTGCCCGACACCAAGCTCGCCACCATGGCGCTGATCGCCATGCTGACCGGGGTCAACACCTGGTTCCGCGAGGGCGGCCGGCTCTCGCGCGAAAGGGTCGAGAGCATCTACTGGGACATGACCCGCCGCGCCGTCGGCGCCTGAAGCCGAGCCGACGCCGGGCCCCGACCCCCCACCTTCCTCTTGTTCCAAATACCTTCGGGGGGATCGCCGTCAGGCGACGGGGGCAGACAGCCCCCTCCGCCGCCCGGGGCTCAATGTGGCGGGCGGATGAAGGTGCCGTTCCTCAGGTCGGCCATGGCCTGGCGGATCTCCTCAGCCGTGTTCATCACGATCGGCCCGTGCCATGCGATCGGCTCCTCGATCGGCGCCCCGGCGATCAGCAGGAACCGCACCCCCTCGGGCCCGGCGGTCACGCTGATCTCCTCGCCGGTGCCGAAGCGGATCAGCGTGCGGTTGCCCGAGAGGTCGCGGATCGCCACCTCCTCGCCCATCGCCTCCTTCTCGAGCAGCACGCCCTCGGGCGCCGAGGCGTCGGCGAAGCGCGCCGCCCCCATGAAGACGTAGGCGAAGCTGCGGCGGTAGGTGTCGACCTTGAGCCGCTTGGTCCGCCCGGCCGGCACGGTCACGTCGAGGTAGAGCGGATCGGCGGCGATGCCGTCGACCGGTCCGGTCCTGCCCCAGAAGCTGCCGACGATCACCTTCACGCTGGTGCCGTCGTCGTCCACGATCTCGGGGATGTCGGTGGCCTTCACGTCCTGGTAGCGCGGCGCGCTCATCTTGAGATGCCCGGGCAGGTTGGCCCAGAGCTGGAAGCCGTGCATCTGCCCGGCGACGTTGCCCTGCGGCATCTCCTGGTGCAGGATTCCCGAGCCCGCCGTCATCCACTGCACGTCGCCGGCGCCGAGCGTGCCGCTGTTGCCGAGCGAATCGCCGTGCTCGACCGAGCCCGCGAGCACGTAGGTGATGGTCTCGATGCCGCGGTGCGGGTGCCAGGGGAAGCCGCGGAGGTAGTCTTCGGGGCGGTCGTTCCGGAAATCGTCGAAGAGGAGGAACGGGTCGAGCGCCTCGGGGTCGCGGAACCCAAAGGCGCGGTGCAGCCTGACGCCCGCGCCCTCCATCGTGGGCACGGCTTTCGACTGCGACAGGACCGGGCGGATCGACATGTTCTCCCTCCTTCGACCGACGACACAGAGATAGGCCGCGCCGCGCGGGTGGGCAATGCACGCCCGCGCAGGCGGCGCCTGCGACCGCGCACAGGTCGCAAACGGAAGCGACGGGTGCCCGCGCCGGGCCGAGGCTCGCCCGGGCGTCAGGGCAGGAGGGTATGGCATGAAGGTCGGCTTCATCGGGCTCGGGTCGGCAGGCGGAAATCTTGCGGGAACGCTGGTCAGGAACGGCGTCGATCTCGCCGTGCGCGATCTCGACCCCGCGCTGGTCAAGGCCTTCGTCGCTCGCGGCGCGACGCCGGGCGGCACCCCGGCCGAGATGATGGACGCGGCCGATATCCTGATCACCTGCCTGCCGTCGCCCGCGGCCTCGGCCGCCGTGGTCGAGGGGCCGGCGGGCGTCATCAAGGCGATCGGCCCCGGCAAGATCTGGGCCGAGATGTCGACCACCGACGCAAGCGAGATCAGGCGGCTCGGCGCCAAGGTGCTGGCGAAGGGCGGCGGCGTCGCCGACGTGCCGGTCTCGGGCGGCGTGCACCGGGCGGCCACCGGCAACATCTCGGTCTTCGCCGGCTGCGACCGG
>JBFKAV010000059.1:0-19077 GCA_041621405.1 Paracoccaceae bacterium | reverse complement strand
TCAATCGCAGGCTCGCGCCCGGGGTCTATCTCGGGGCGCGCGCGCTGCGGCTCGGGCCGGGAGAGGCTCTGACCCTCGGCGACGACGGTCAGGTCGTGGACTGGCTGGTCGAGATGCGGCGGCTGCCCGAGGAGCGGACGCTGAAGGCGCTGCTCAAGGCGGGCCGCGCGGGGTCCGGCGACATGGATGCGGTGGCCGGGATGCTGGTCGGGTTCTACCGCGGCCAGCCCGCGGCGGCGACCACGCCGGAGCGTTACGCGGAGCGCTTCCAGCGCGAGCACCGGGAGACCGTGCGGGTGCTGGGCGACCCCGGCTTCGGCCTCGACGGTACGCGCGTGGCAACGGCGGTCGCGGCCTTCGAGGCGGCCTGCGCGGCGGCGAGGCCCGTGCTGGAGGCCCGCGTTAGGGCGGGGCGGATCGTCGAGGGGCACGGCGACCTCCGGCCCGAGCACGTGTTCCTGACCGAGCCTCCGGTGGCGATCGACTGCCTGGAATTCAACGAAGGGCTCAGGACCGTGGACCCCTTCGACGAGATCGCCTTTCTCGGCCTCGAATGCGCCCGGCACGGGGCCGACTGGGTCTATCCGGCGCTGCGGGTCCGGCTCGAGACGGGGCTTGACGACAGCCCCGAGCCGGCCCTGCTGGCGTTCTACTGGCGCTACCGGGCGCTGCTGCGCGCGCGGCTGGCGCTCCTGCACCTGACCGAGCCCCGGGTGCGGACGCCGGAGAAATGGCGACCGCTTGCAGGGCGCTATCTGGACTGCGCCGCCGAGGCCGAGGCGCGGGTCGCGGCGCGCTCCTAGCGGTCGCCCGAGATCAGGTCGGAGAGCGAGCCACCTTCCGCGAGCCGAGATATGACTTCACCGAAGAGCGGCGCCGCGGAGACATGCTCGACGCGCGCGCGGCTGGGGCTTTCGGCGATGCGGAAGGGCGGCACGGTGTCGGTGACGATCCAGCCTGCGACGCGCGGGTCGGCGAGCGCTTCTTCGGCGCCCTCGGTGAAGAGCCCATGCGCGGCGAGCGCCCAGACCTCGGCCGCGCCGGCGGACCGCAGCGCTTCGGCCGCCCGGGTCATGGTCTGGCCCGAGGCCACCATGTCGTCGACGACCAGCACGCGGGCGCCTTCGACCTCGCCCGCAAGGAGGCTGCCGGAGACCACGCCGGCGCTGCGCCGCTTCTCCATCAGCGCGAAGCCGACCGCACGGTCGAGCCGCGCCTCGAGCGCTTCGCGGAAGAGCTGGGCGCGCTTCACGCCGCCCGGGTCCGGCGCGGAGACGGCGACGGGGCCGTCGCCGGCAAGCCCGGTGGCGCGGTCGAGGAGCACGCCGCGCAGGTCGAGCGCGACGGTCTCGATCCGGAAGGCGTTCTGGTAGGCCACCGGGTTGTGCACTTCCATCGCCACCACGCGGGTCGCCCCCATTGCCTCGATCAGCTCGGCGATGTAGCGCGCGGTCAACGGGTCGCGCGGCTTGGTCTGGCGGTCCTTTCTGGCATAGGCGAGGTAGGGGATCACCGCGGTGATCCGCGCCGCGCCGTTGGTGCGGAGTGCGCCGAGGAAGAACAGCAGCCGGCAGAGCTTGTCGTTGGGGCTTTCCTCCCGGCTGCCGTGCAGGCTCTGGATGACGTAGGCGTCGGCGCCGCGCACGCCGACCATAGGCCGCGCCTTGTGCTCGCGGTCCTCGAACTCCCGCTCCTCCAGGGGGTCGAGATCGCGGCCGAGGGCGCGGGCCACCGCCTCGCCGAAGTCGCGTGTGGCGCCGAGGGCGAACAGCCGCATCCGCCTAGCGCCCGAAGCTGCCGGTGAGCTCGGCCGTGGCGAGTTCCATTTGCCGGGCGAGGCGGCGGACCTCGCCGCAGCGCGCGCTGGCGGGGGCTTCGAGGCGGCCGCTCAGCGCGGCGAGGCGGAAGACGTAGCGGTGCGGCGGGTCGCCGCGCGGCGGGCAGGGGCCGCCGTAGCCCGGCCTCCCGAAATCGTTCACCGCGGTGTCGGGTGGCGGCTCGCCCTCCGCCAGGCCGGTGGCAGAAGCCGGGATATTGTAGGCGGCCCAGTGGCGGAAGGTGCGGCGCGGAGCATCTGGGTCGTCGCAGGTGAGCATCAGCGTGGCCGTACCGGTCGGAACCCCCGACCATTCGAAGGGCGGCGAAAGGTTATCTCCTTCGCAGGTGTAGGCGGCGGGGATCCGGCCGTAGGGCGGGATGGCGGGGGATCGAAGCTCCATCACGAGCCTCCCAATGATGGCGAGCGCCAGTCCAGTTCGCCTGCCCCGGTCAGCCCTTTACGCAGATCATCGGCTTCAGCCGCGCCACGCGGCGGGCGAGGCCGGCCTTCTCGGCCACCTCGACCACCCGGCCAACGTCCTTGTACGCGCCGGGCGCCTCCTCGGCAATGCCGCGCCGGGAGGGGCTCTTCACCAGGATGCCGCGCTCGGCGAGCTCCTCCTGGATCCCTGCGCCGGTCCAGGTCCTCGCCGCCTGGTGCCGGCTCATGGCGCGGCCGGCGCCGTGGCAGGCCGAGGACAGCGCCACGACCTCGGAGTGCGCATCGCCGGCCAGCACCCAGGATTCGGTGCCCATGCTGCCGCCGATCAGCACCGGCTGGCCGACTGCAGACAAGGGCGGCGGCAGGTTGCCCGCGCCCGGCCCAAAGGCCCGCGTGGCACCCTTGCGGTGGACGAAGAGCCGGCGCTGCCGGCCGCCGATCTCGTGGCTCTCCTCCTTGCAGGTGTTGTGCGACACGTCGTAGAGCACCGGCGCCTCGACGCCGGGGAAGAAGCGCTCCATCGCCTTGCGGGCGAGGTCGGTCAGGATCTGCCGGTTCGCCAGCGCGCAGTTGATCCCGGCGCGCATGACGCCGAGATAGCGCTGGCCAAGCTCGGAGCGAAGCGGCGCGCAGGCGAGTTCGCGGTCGGGCAGCACCAGCCCGTGCTTCGGCGCCACCACTGCCATCTCGCGCAGGTATTCGGTGCCGATCTGGTGGCCGAGCCCGCGCGAGCCGCAGTGGATCATCACCACCGCCTGGCCCGGGGTGAGGCCGTAGGCTGCCGCGGCTCCTTCGTCGATGATCTCGTCCGCCTCCTGCACTTCCAGGTAGTGGTTGCCCGAGCCGAGCGTGCCCATCTCGTTCTGTTGCCGCCGCTTGGCCTTGTCGGATACGAGCTCGGGCCTGGCGCCGGCCATGCAGCCCTGCTCCTCGGTGCGGGCGAGGTCCTCGGGCCTGCCCCAGCCGCGCTCAATGGCCCAGGCGGCACCGTGCGACAGCATGGCGTCCATCTCGTCCATCTCGAGATGAATGCGGCCGCGGCTGCCGACGCCCGCCGGGATCGCGCGGGCGAGCTCGTGGGCGAAGTCGGCCTGCTTGGCGCGGACCTGTGAAGCGGTGAGATCGGTGAGAAGGAGCCGCACGCCGCAAGAAATGTCGAAGCCGACGCCGCCCGCCGAGACGACGCCGCCTTCCTCGGGGTCGAAGGCGGCGACGCCGCCGATCGGGAAGCCGTAGCCCCAGTGGGCGTCGGGCATCGCGTAGGCGGCGCGCACGATGCCGGGCAGAGAGGCGACGTTGCGGATCTGCTCGGCGACCTTCTCGTCCATGTCGGCCATCAGGACCTCGTCGGCCAGGATCACCGCCGGCACCTGCATTGCGCCGCTCTTCGGCAGCTCCCAGGCATAGCGGTCGATCCGCTCGAACTTGGCCAGATCCATCGCGTTCTCCCCTCAGACGTCGACCACGCATTGCGCGCGCCAGCGGCCGTTCTCCTCGGCCACCTCGAGCTCGGTCAGCGTCGCGCCCTTGAGCTCGACCGAGGGCTCGTGGCGCGCAGGCTCGACCTTCTCGCCCCTGAGCTCTCCCTCCAGACGCTCGCCCTCGATCCGCACCTTGAAGTCGCGGAAGACCATGCCCTTGATGGCCATCGCGTAGATCACGGCATTGAGCCAGTCGAGCAACAGGATCTCGGGGTCTGCGGCGCGGCAGCTGACGCGGGTGGCTTCGTTCACGCGGATCCGCTCCAACGGCACGATCACTGCACTCATCGCCCGGGCGGCGTTCTCGAAGGCCTCCTCCATGCTGGTGCCATGCCCGCAGACGCCGACGTCGCCCTGATGCGGGAAATGCGTCCAAGGAGGAGTGGCGGGCGCGGCCATGGGACCTCCCTTCCGGCGCGAAGATAGCGCCGCGCGGGCGGCGCGGCCTTGAGCCGCATCAATGTGCGCCGGCCGGCATGCGACTAGGAGATGGGGCGGCACAACGGGGGTGAACCGATGGCGCGGGATGACGTTCTGGCCGGCATTCTTGCGACGATGCGCAGCGAGGCGCGGCTCGGGCCGGGCTTCCGGCCGGAGAGGATGGACATCGCCGAAGACGGCACGCTCACCGTGATTGGCGAAGTGGAGAGCCTGGCCGCCAAGAAGCGGGCGCTCGCGTGCGCCGCGGTGCCGGAATCGGTGCGGCGCGTGGTCGACCGGCTCAGGGTGGCGCCGGCCGCGCCGATGGCCGATGCCGGTATCCGCGAGCGGCTGAGGCAGTACTTTTCCGCAGAGCCCGCATTCTGGGGCTTCGCCGTGCGCGAGGCGCTGACCAGCGGGCCGGACCCTGAGTTCCGCGCCGTCTCGGGCGATGTCGAGGGGGCGCGAGGCCGGATCGACTACGAGGTGCGCGACGGCGTGGTGATCTTGAACGGTGCCGTGCCGGGGCTGGTCTCCAAGCGGCTCGCTGGCGCGATGGCCTGGTGGGTGCCCGGCGTGCGCGACGTGGTGAACGGGCTCGAGCCCGAGCCGCCCGAGGAGGACGCGCCGATCCGGATCGAGGAGGCAGTGCGCGTGGTGCTCGACCGCAACCCGCTGATCGACGACGGCCAGATCCGGGTGGGTGTGCGGCTCGGCGTGGTGCGGCTGACCGGCGCCGTGCCCGGCGAGGCGCAACGGGAGATCGCCGAGGCCGACGCCTGGAGCGTCTTCGGCGTGGACGACGTGATCAACGAGATAGAGGTCGCGCGCTGAGGCGCGGCCGGCAAGGAGGAGCGACATGGCCGTGACGCGGGACGAGGTGAAGCGCCTCTTCGGCGACATCAGCGACCACATGGTGGTGGAAATAGAGCAGAGCGGCGCCACGCTGGCCGAGCTTCAGGAGGTGGCGGCGCATCTGGCGCAGGAGACCGACGTGATGGGCGAGCTGGAGCGGCCGCTCACCGGCCGCGCGCTGGCGCTCTTCGACGCGCTCCGCCGGCTGGACGAGGCCTGGGACGAGGAGCGCTGACGCCCGCCCTGCGCGCCGGGCACTGTCGCATTCGCGCGATGTTGGGTCGGCTCCACCTCGCCGGGGCGCGGCGATTCCGCCAAATTGTGCGCGGCACCTTCGAGAAGGATTCTCCGAATGAAAAAGCATGTCAGAGCGCTGGTCGTGGGCGGCGGCGCCGTGGGCACCGGCATCGCCTATCACCTGGCAAAGGCAGGCTGGGACACGATGCTCCTGGAGCGCGACGAGCTGACAAGCGGTTCCACCTGGCATGCGGCAGGGCTCCTGCCGCTCTTCAACATGTCCTACGCCACCACCCACATCCACAAGTACTCGGTGGATTTCTACAAGAAGCTGAAGGACGAAACCGGCCTCGACGCCGGCTTCTACGTCGTCGGCAACCTCAGGATGGCGCAGACCCAGGAGCGAATGGACGAATACATGCTCTATTCGTCGGTGGCCGAGACGGCGGAGGTCTACCACGAGTTCCTCACCCCAGAGGAAATCGGCGAGCGCTGGCCGCTCGTGCGCACCGACGATCTGAAGGGCGCTCTCTTCCACCCGCAGGACGGCTACATCAACCCCGCCGACGTGACCCAGGCGATGGCCAAGGGCGCCCGTCAGCTCGGCTGCACCATCGAACGGAAGTGGCAGGTCGACGGCTACCGTTGGACCGGCTCGGAATGGGTCGTGTCGATCTCGAGGATGGTGGAAAAGGGCGGCAACCTGGTGCCCTCGGACGAGAAGGCCGAGATCACCGCCGAGCACGTCGTCACCGCCACGGGCAACCACGCCCAGCGCACCGCCCGGCTCCTCGGCATCAAGATCCCGGCGATCCCGGTCGAGCACCAGTACATCGTGACCGAGCCCGACCCGATGCTCCAGGAATGGCGAAAGGCCGGCAATCCCGAGCACCCGGTGCTGCGCGACGCCGATGCCAAGTGGTACGTCCGCGAGGAGCGCGGCGGCTGGATTCTCGGGCCCTACGAGCAGGGCGCCCCGGCGCGGTTCCTCTACGACGTGCCGGAGAGCTTCCGCGCCGACCTCTTCCCGCTCGACCTGGAGCGGATCGAGGAGGAGTACATGTCGATGATCCACCGGATTCCATCCTCGGAGACGGTGGGGCTCAAGGACGACTTCAACGGCCCGATCTGCTACACGCCCGACGGCAACCCGCTGGTCGGCCCGGCGCCGGGCCTCAGGAACATGTGGCTGGCCGAGGGCTTCTCGTTCGGCATCACGGCGGCCGGCGGCACCGGCCACTACCTCGCCCAGATGATGACCGAGGGCGAGGCCGAGATCGACATGGCCTCACTCGACCCCAAGCGCTACGGCTCCTGGATGACGACCGAATATGCGGCGCGGAAGAACGAGGAGTGCTATTCCCACGTCTTCATCTTGCACCACCCCGACGAGGAGCGGGAGGCCTGCCGGCCGCTCAGGACCTCGCCCGCCTACGACCGCCAGAAGGCCCGCGGCGCGCAGTTCGGCCAGGTCAACGGCTGGGACCGGCCGAACTACTACGGCCCGCTCGATGCGACCGGGGATTTCGACCACAATTCCCGAAGCTTCCGCCGCGGGGCCTGGTGGCAATATGCCGAGGCCGAGGCGAAGGCGGTTCGCGAGACCGCCGGCCTGATCGACGCCACGGCTTTCACCAAGCACTGGGTCTCCGGACCGGGAGCGACGGCCTTCCTCGACTGGTTCACCACCAACAAGCTGCCCAAGGTCGGCCGGATCAACCTGACCTACGCGCTGACCGAGGCCGGCACCACGCGCACCGAGTACACCATCGTGCGCCGCCGCGAGGACGGCTACTACCTGGTCTCGGCGGGAGCCTGGACCGCCTACGACGCCGACTACCTCCGCAAATGCGCCGAGGACTTCATGGCGAAGGGCGGCGGCATGGTTCTGGTCCATGACGTGACAACGCAATGGGGCGTCTTCGCGCTGGCCGGGCCCAAGTCCCGCGACATCCTGAAGGAGATGATCCGCGATGCCGAGCCGGAAACCGCGCTGTCGAACAAGCGGTTCCCCTGGCTCTCGGCGAAGGACATCGAGCTCGGCATGGTGCCGACGATGGCGATCCGCGTGGCCTATACCGGCGAGCTCGGCTGGGAACTGCACCATCCGATCGAGATGCAGAACCACCTCTTCGACCGACTGTTGGAGGCGGGCGAGAAGCACGGGATGAAGCTCGTCGGCGGACGCGCGCAGAACTGGCTCCGCCAGGAGAAGAGCTACCGCGCCTTCGGCACCGAGCTCGGCCGCGACGCGACGCCGCTCGAGGGGGGGCTCGACCGCTTCGTCGACCTCGAGAAGGACTTCCTCGGCAAGCAGGCGATGGAGAAGACGGGCATTCGCGCGAAATGCGTGACGCTCCTGATCGACGGCCCGAAGGATGCCGATCCATGGGGCAAGGAAGCTCTCGTCGTGAACGGCGAGAAGGTCGGCCGCCTCACCTCGGGCGGCTGGTCGGTGGCCTTCGGCAAGCAGATCGGCATGGGCTACGTGCGCCCCGATCTGGCCGAGCCCGGCACCAGGCTGCAGGTCAGGATGCTGCGCCAGCTGTTCGACGCCGAAGTGACCGAGGACAGCCCCTACGACCCGACCAACGCCCGCATCCGGTTGGATGGCTGACAGTCAGAGGGAGCGCGTCGCCACCTTTTCGTTTCGAGCCGCGCCAAGACGCCGCCCGAGACCGGCGGCGTAGCGTTCCGGCGGGTGTCACCTTGCTAGGCGTCGACCGTTTTCGGCAGACACGCCTTCTCCCCGGAGGCCGGATCGCCGGTGCGCGCCGTTAGGCTCCCGAACCCGCACCGATCGGCGCTACGTCTCCCCCGGTGCAGACGGTTCCGAAACGCGGACCATCGGCGCCTATGTGCAGCTGGAATTGGCAGTCGGCGCCCGCCCGACCCACACCGGGCGAAGCGGTCAGGTAGTTCGAGCTGACCCAGCCCTCGGGGCCGTCATGGCTGATACGGCACCAGCGGTTCGGCTGACATTCGGTCACCTCGACCACCTCTCCGGCAGCGAGCACGTCGACGACCCTGAACCGCGTGCCTGGCCCGGAGCGGACGTTCAGGAACACGCTGGCCGCCGCTTCCGCCGCCGAAGCGTAGGGCGCCGAAATTGGTGTCGCGATGAGAGCGGCGAGCGCCGCGCGCAAAAGGAACTGATGATTCATTGAGGCCTCCAGTCCTCGTCGCGGCCTCTGGGGCGAACCCGCCGAGACCACTTGGTACACAACAGGACCGCATTCTACACGCAGGGTGACCGCTTCCTAAGCATTTTCGGGCGTTGCCGTCAGTGCCGGAGTCGGAGCCGCCGCCGGGCGAGCCAGGTTGCCCATGCCTCGGGTGGGCCGGAGAAGGCGTTGAGGTCGATGTCGCCGGAGACGCCTTGCACCCGGCCGGTGCCGGAATACTGCCAGAAACTCCAGCGCGCGCCGGGGTAGGCCTCCGATGGGTGCCCGGCAACCGAGCGCAGCCAGAACTCCTCGCCGCGGAGACGGCCGAGGTCGTTCGCGCGCCAGAAATCGGGCGTGGTGTAGATCACCGGACGCTGGCCGTAATGCGCCGCGACGATGCGCTGGAAGCTTCGGATCTCGGCCCGGATGGCCGCCGGCTCGGGGCGGGTGCGGCAGGTGGGCGAGTGGTGGTTGTACTCGATGTCGAGCACCGGCGGCAGCGCCCCGGCCCGGCGCGGGACGTGCCGGATGAACCAGCGCGCCTGGGTCTCGGCGTCGGTGCAGAGGTAGAAGAAGTGGTAGGCGCCGGCAGGCACGCCGGCGCGCAGCGCGGCGCGGAAGTTGTCGGCGAAGAGCGGATCGGCATGATCGCCGCCTTCGGTGGCCTTGAGCCAGGCGAAGGCGACGCCGCCCTGCGCGACCTCCGGCCAATTGATCTCGCCCTGCCAGCGCGAGGCGTCGATGCCGTGGACCGGATAGGCCGAGGGGGTGCGGCCGGCCCAGTCGTGGGGGTCCCGGTCGCCAAATGAGGGCGGCACGCCGTAGGCGCGGTGCGCCACCGGCGCCGGGCCGCCGCAGGCGGCGAGAAGCGCCAGCGCCGCCGCTGTGAACAACCCTGCGATGCCCCGTTCCATGTGCCGATCATGGCGTGGATGGCGGCGTGTGTCACGGCGAAAGGGAGGGGCCCTGCGAGACCATTAACCGGCCACGTTCTGATAAGTGAACCGATTGGTTCATCTTGTTCGGTCTCAAGGGCTATGAACTAATCGGTTCAGTTTTTGGCCGCGGCGAGCTCGTCCCAGCAGGCGAGCGCCGAGGCGGCATACATGAGCGCCGATCCCCCGCCCATCTGGATCGCCATGCCGAGGGTCTCTGCCAGCTCCTCCCGGGTCGCGCCTGCCTTCATCAGCGCCTCGACGTGGAAGCTGATGCAGGGTTCGCAGCGCTGCGCCACCGCGATGCCGACGGCGATGTGTTCCTTCTCCTTGATGCCGAGCGCACCTGCCTCCTTCACCGCGCTGGAGAGCTGGGTGAAGCCTCGGGTCGGCCCCGGTGCGGCCTTGTAGAGGGCGCGGAGTTGGGCGCGGGTTTCGGCGATGGCATCGCGGTAGCTCATTGTCTGTCTCCGGCTGCGGGATATCCGCCGTGCTTGCCGTGCCACGGCGAGGCTCGCCTTGATCGGCGTCAATCCCATGCGGCTGCTGACGCAATGCTGTCAGGAGGGTTGTGCGAGACAGGGGCCTCACCCTTTGCTAAGGAGACCTGCGATGACACATACCCCTGACAACGCCGCCATCTGGTTCGAGCTGCCCGTGCGCGACGTCTCGAAGGCGATCGCCTTCTACAACACGGTGTTTGACTCCGGACTCACGCTCGACACCTCGGGGCCCAACCCGATGGCGATCTTCCCCACCAGGGGCGGGATGGAGGGCGCTGGCGTCTCCGGCCACCTCTACCCCGGTACGCCGGCGAAGGACGGCTCTGGCCCGACCGTGCACCTCCTGGTGCCGGGGCGGCTCGAGGACGCCGTAGCCCGCTGCACCAAGGCCGGCGGCGAGGTACTCGGGCCGGCGATCGAGATCCCGCCGGGCCGCTTCGCCTATGCCAAGGACCCCGACGGCAACTCGATCGGCCTCTTCGAGCCGAAACGCGCCTGATGCGCCGCGCCGACCGCCTCTTTCAGATCGTGCAGTATCTGCGGGGCGGTCGGCTGACGACGGCGCGGGCGCTGGCCAAGCGGCTCGAGGTTTCCGAACGCACGATCTACCGCGACGTGGCCGACCTGATCGGCTCGGGCGTGCCGATCGAGGGCGAGGCCGGCGTCGGCTACCTGATGCGCGCCGGCTACGACCTACCGCCGCTGATGTTCAGCCGCGAGGAAGTCGTTGCGCTGGTCGCCGGCGCCCGGATGCTCCGCGCCTGGGGCGGCCGGGCGATGGCGCAGGCCGCCGAGGAGGCGCTCATTAAGATCGAGGCGGTACTGCCCGAGCCCGAGCGCGCCCGCGCCGGGGCCGTGCAGATTCATGCCGTCTCGATGCAGGACCTCGACCCCGCCACCCGCGAGCGGCTCGATCTCGTCGAGCGCGCGATCGAGGAGCGGACACTACTTCGCCTTGCCTACGAGGACGAGGCCGGGCAGCGCACCGACAGGACGGTCCGGCCGCTCGGCCTGTTCTTCTGGGGCAAGGTCTGGACGCTCGTCGCCTGGTGCGAACTGCGCGACGATTTCCGCATGTTCCGGGTGGACCGGATAGTGGAGGCCGAGGCCGAGGGCCGGTTCCGCCCCGAGAAGGGCCTGACTCTTCGCGACTTCTATGCCCGCGAGGTGCGCCACGAGACCTGGGGCTGAGGCGCGAACGGCGAGTTTGGACGGCTGTCTGTCCGCCAGGCCCACCGAGGACAATCGTAGAGGACAATCGTAAGAGCGAAGGACCTATCGGAAGGGCTTGGGGCGCAGCCCCTGCGCCGCGCTTGCCGCGGTCTCGGCGATGCGGGCGGTGCGTGTGGGAGCGGTCTTCGCCGTCTTGATCCATTCGAGGGTGGCGCGCTTCACACTGCGGGGCCAGAGCTCCCAGGTAGGTTCAGCGCCCGCCTCGATCAGCGCCTGGCCCAGGTCGGGTGGCACCTCGAGGCGCTCGACGTCATCGAGGAACGTCCACATGCCGTTGGCCTTCGCGGCGGCGACCAGCGCCTCGCCGGCCGGCGTCATGGCGCCGGAGGCACGGGCTGCCTCGACCTTGGCCTTGTTGATCGCCGACCAGGCCGATCTGGGGTTCCGCGGCGCGATCAGGACCGAGGTGCGGTCGCTGTCGACGCCGCGGGTCTGGCTGTCGATCCAGCCCCAGCAAAGCAGCTCCTCGATCATCTCGCCGTAGTCGAGATAGTGCGGCGAATGCCGCTTGAACGTCACGAGCCAGACCGACGCGGCCTGTCGGTGATGTTTCGCGAGCCAGCGGCGAAGCTCGGCGCGCGAGCGGACTTCGACCCTCGGCGCATCGGCGGCGGGGAGGGGCATCTTTTCTTCTCCTTCCGTACCGAGGGTCGCAATCAAGCGCTCCGCCGGCAAGGGCCGGATTCGCAGCTCGCCGGGGCAATATGCTAGACTGGCGGTCCTTGCAGCGAGTGGCGGACATGCTGGCGCGGATCGAACATGCCAACCTCACCGTGCCCGACATCGACGCGGCGATCGCCTTCCTGAAGACGGTCGAGCCCGCGTTCGAGGTGCTGCACGATTCCGGCAGTGGCGGCGATTACCGCTGGGTGCATGTCGGCACGCGCGAGAGCTACCTCGCGCTCGAGGAACCGCATCAGCCCACGCCTGACGCGCGGAAGGCGCGTCGCTATGCCGATTGGGGGGTCAACCACGTCGGTTTTGTGGTGCCCGACGTCGACGCGGCGGCGGAGCGGCTTCTGGCGGCGGGCTACGAGGAAGGCTTTCGCGCCGAGCGGCACCCGGCGCGCGTCCGCCGCTATTTCCACGACAGCGCCGGGTTCGAATGGGAGCTGGTCGAGTACCTGACCGACGATCCCGATGAGCGGTTCCGCTACGACTGATCTGGGCGCAAGCGCCGCCTTCAATGCGCCTCGGCCCAGCTCGCCCCCTTGCCGGCGTCGACGGTGAGCGGCACGGTGAGCTTCACTGCCGGCTCTGCGGCGCCTTCCATCACCCCGCGCACCTTCTCGATCACCTCCTTCTCGGCGCCGTTCTCCACCTCAAAGAGAAGCTCGTCGTGCACCTGCAGGAGCATCTTCGCCGGCAGCTTCCCGATCGCCTGCGGCATCCGGATCATCGCCCGGCGGATCACGTCGGCCGCGGTGCCCTGGATCGGGGCGTTGATCGCCGCGCGCCTGGCGAAGCCGCCGCCCGGGCCCTTGGCGTTGATCTCGGGGGTGTGGATCTTGCGGCCGAAGAGCGTCTGCACGTAGCCCTCCGCCTTGGCGAAGGCCACGGTGTCGTCCATGTAGGCGCGGATGCCGGGGAAGCGCTCGAAATAGGTGTCGATGAACTTCTGCGCCTCGTCGCGGGGGATCCGGAGCTGGCGGGCGAGGCCGAAGCCCGAGATGCCGTAGATCACGCCGAAGTTGATCGCCTTGGCCCGGCGGCGGATCTCGGAGGTCATCTTCGAGAGCGGCACGTCGAACATCTCGGACGCGGTCATCGCATGGATGTCCTTGCCTTCCTTGAAAGCGGCCTTCAGAGCGTCGATCCCGGCGATGTGGGCGAGGATGCGAAGCTCGATCTGGCTGTAGTCGAGGCTGACGAGCACGTGCCCCTTCTCCGCGACGAAAGCCTCGCGGATGCGGCGGCCCTCCTCGGTGCGCACGGGGATGTTCTGCAGGTTCGGGTCGGTCGAGGCCAGCCGCCCGGTTGCGGCGCCCGAGATCACGTAGGAGGTGTGCACGCGGCCGGTTTCGGGATGGATGTGCTCTTGCAGGGCGTCGGTGTAGGTGGATTTCAGCTTGGAAAGCTGGCGCCAGTCGAGGACGCGGGCGGGCAGGTCGTGGCCCTCGGCGGCGAGGTCCTCGAGCACGTCGGCGCCGGTGGCGTAGGCGCCGGTCTTGCCCTTCTGACCGCCGGCGAGGCCCATCTTGTCGAACAGGATCTCGCCGAGCTGCTTCGGGCTCCCGATGTTGAACGACTCGCCCGCGAGCTTCTGGATCTCGTCCTCGAGCGCCGCCATCTGCTGCGCGAAGGCGTTCGACATGCGGCTCAGGTGGTCGCGGTCGACCTTGATCCCGGCCATCTCCATTTCTGCCAGCACCGCCACCATTGGGCGCTCCAGCGTCTCGTAGACGGTGGTGACCCGGGCCTCGGCGAGTTGCGGCTTGAAGAGCCGCCAGAGGCGGAGCGTGATGTCGGCGTCCTCCGCGGCATACTTTACCGCCTCCTCGATCGGCACCCGGTCGAAGGTCTTCTGGGCCTTGCCCGAGCCGAGCAGCTCCTTGATCGGGATCGGGTTGTGGGCGAGGTAGCGCTCGGAGAGCGCGTCCATGCCGTGGCCATGCAGACCCGAGTTCATCGCGAAGGACATCAGCATCGTGTCGTCGATCGGGTCAACGCGAATGCCGTTCCGGGCGAGGATCTTGGCGTCGTACTTGATGTTCTGGCCGATCTTCAGGATCGCGTCGTCCTCGAGCACCGGCTTCAGGAGCTTCAGCGCTTCGCCCGCCTCCATCTGGCCCTCGGCGCGCTCGGCCGCGCCGAAGAGGTCGCCGTCGCCCTTGATGTGGCCGAGCGGGATGTAGCAGGCCCGCCCCGGCTCGACGGAGAGCGAGACGCCGACGAGCTCGGCGCGCATCTCGTCGAGGCTTGTGGTCTCGGTATCGACCGCGACCCAGCCCTTATCGGCGATCTCATCGAGCCAGGGCTGGAGCGCGTTCGCGTCCCGGATGCACTCGTAGGCCTCAGGGTCGAAGGGCACCGGCTTCTCCGTCTCCGCCTTCGGATCGGCGCCTTCGGGCGTGGTGTCGGGGATCGCCGGGGCCTCGATCCCGAGCTTGTCGGCGATCCGCTTCGTCAACGTGCGGAACTCCATCCGGCCGAGGAAATCCATCAGCGCGTCGGGCTTGGGGTCACGCACCTCCAGATCGTCGAGCGTGGCCTCGATCGGCATGTTGCAGTCGAGCTCGACGAGCTTCTTCGAGAGCCGGATCTGCTCGGCATTGTCGATCAGCGTCTGCCGGCGCTTCTCCTGCTTGATCTCGCCGGCGCGTTCCAGGAGAGTCTCCAGGTCGCCGTATTCGTTGATCAGAAGCGCCGCCGTCTTGACCCCGATGCCGGGCGCGCCGGGCACGTTGTCGACGCTGTCGCCGGCGAGCGCCTGGATTTCGACGACCTTCTCGGGCTTCACCCCGAACTTCTCCTCCACCTCCTCGACGCCGATGCGCTTGTTCTTCATCGCGTCGAACATCTCGATGCCGCCACCGACGAGCTGCATCAGGTCCTTGTCGGACGAGATGATCGTGACCCGGCCGCCGGCGTCGCGGGCCTGGCAGGCGAGCGTGGCGATGATGTCGTCGGCCTCGTAGTTCTCCTGCTCGAGGCAGGCGATGTTGAAGGCGCGGGTGGCGTCGCGGGTAAGCGGGATCTGCGGCCGCAGGTCCTCGGGCATCTCTTCGCGGTTTGCCTTGTAGGCCTCGTAGAGGTCGTTCCGGAAGGTGTGGCTGCCCTTGTCGAACACCACAGCGACGTGGGTCGCCGCGTCAGGCCCCGAGCCGCCGTCGAGGTAGCGGACGAGCATGTTGCAAAATCCCGAGACGGCGCCGATCGGCAGCCCGTCGGATTTCCGGGTCAAGGGCGGCAGCGCGTGGTAGGCGCGGAAGATGAACGAGGATCCATCGATCAGGTGCAGGTGGCAGCCCTTGCCGAAGGTCATGTGCCCGCCTTCCTCCCTGACGCGCCGCTCAGGCCGGGCGGCAAGCGTTCGCGAGAACCCCTGCCAAAACTCGTTGAAGAGTTCTGGCGCCCGGCCGCGCCGTCACTCCGACTTCCCGGCGAAGCTCTCGTGCACGTAGCGCTTGTCGCAGTAGCCGCACTCGACCCAGCCCTTGTCGGGCGGGATGGCGAGCCAGACGCGGGGATGCCCGAGTGCCCCCTCGCTGCCGTCGCAGGCCACCTTCCAACTCTTAACCACTTCGGTCTCGGGGGCTTCGATCGGCATTGCGCTTCGGCTCCGTTCCTTGCCTCGCCCATGCTTGTCGAAGCGGGTCGGGCGGCATTCTCCGGCGGCGATGATAGCGATCCCATGGGGACGGACAAGAGGGCCGGGATGAGCGATTTCCCCATCGCGTTCGACGGGCCGCGTAGGACCTTATGCCGCGCATTGTCGCGAGGGGCTGAAGCAGGCGCTGAAGTGGGCGGACGGGCGCCGGGCCGACGGTACGCTCGCCGGCACCTCGCGCCACGCGGAGACTTCGGCAGCGGCGATCCTCCCGCCGTGGAAGAGCCCAGCAATACCATCCGCGACGTGGCGACCGAAGCGCCGGACCTCGATGTCGCGTTCTTGGCATTGACGTTGCATGGCGCGCGCGGCCTGAGCCCGAGTGAAGCCTTCCGCGCCAGCGCCTGCGACGTTGCGCCGAGGGCACCCGAGGCAAGCGCAAGCAGGGGCTCAGGCCCGGTCGATCCGGCACTGGTAGCAGTTGTTCCGAGCCGAGCGGACATGGAGGTAGGCGACCCGCGTATCGGCGAGGAGCGCCTCGGCACAGGCCGCGATCGCGTCCGTGGGGACGACGGCGCCGGTGCCGTAGAGGATGCGGTGATCGTGTCCGTAGCCGCGGACGATGTAGTCCGGCGCCGACAGGGCCGGCGGTCTGCCTTCACCCTCCCAGCGCGGGCAGGGCTCGGCGCAGAGGAAGATCGGACCGGTCTCGGCATAGGGCTGGAGAGTGTGGAACGGGCGGTGCGCGAGAATCAGCATCGCCTCGCCTTCGGGCACGAAGCCGAGGCAGTGGCGACAGGGGTTGCCAGGCCCGTCCGAGACGTGCCGCTCGGGCAAAAGCCCGTAGGCGTCACGGGCGCCGGCGCGGTAGCGGGCGGCGGTCTGTGTAGGCAGCGCGGCGAAATGGATGGCCATGGGCATGTCTCCTTCTCGGGGAAGACATGCCCGGGCCGCGCGCGGGGCGCGACCCGGACCCTGCGCAATCAGACCGAAAGGCAGATATACTTCAACTCGAGGTAGTCCTCGATGCCGTGGCGCGAGCCCTCGCGGCCGAGGCCGGACTGCTTGACCCCGCCGAACGGGGCGACCTCGGTCGAGATGATCCCGGTGTTGACGCCGACGATGCCGTATTCCAGCGCCTCGGCCACCTTGAACACGCGGGAGAGGTCCTTGGCGTAGAAGTAGGAGGCCAGCCCGAAGATCGTGTCGTTGGCGAGCTCGATCACCTCGTCCACGGTGTCGAACTTGAACAAGGGCGCCAGCGGGCCGAAGGTCTCCTCGGTGGCGAAGGCCATGTCCTTCGTGGCGCCGGTGACGATCGTCGGCTGGAAGAAGCAACCCTCCATCCTCTTGCCGCCGAGGATCACCTCAGCACCCTTCGACGTCGCATCCTCGATATGCTCCTCGACCTTGAGCAACGCGTCCATGTTGACGAGCGGCCCGAGGTCGGTGCCCGCCTCGAGCCCGTCGCCGACCTTCATCTTCGCTACCGCCGCCTTCAGCTTCTCGGCGAAGGCGTCGTAGACGCCGGCCTGGACGTAGAGTCGGTTGGCGCAGACGCAGGTCTGGCCGTTGTTGCGGTACTTGCAGGCGATGGCGCCCTGCACGGCGGCATCGAGGTCGGCGTCGTCAAAGACGATGAAGGGGGCGTTGCCGCCCAATTCCATCGAGCATTTCATCACCTGGTCGGCGGCCTGCTTCAAGAGGATCCGGCCCACCTCGGTCGAGCCGGTGAAGGTGAGCTTCCTGACCTTCGGGTTCTCGCAGAACTCCTTGCCGATGTCGGAGGATCGGGACGAGGTCACGACTGACAGAAGCCCCTTGGGGATGCCCGCCCGCTCGGCCAGAACCGCCATCGCCAGCGCCGAGAGCGGCGTCTCCTTCGCCGGCCTTGCGACAAAGCCGCAGCCGGCGGCGAGCGCCGGGCCGACCTTGCGGCCGATCATCGCCGAGGGGAAGTTCCAGGGCGTGATCGAGGCCGCCACCCCGATCGGCTGGCGGATCACCATCAGCCGTTTGTCGGGCTGGTGGCCCGGGATCGTCTCGCCGTAGATCCGCTTGCCCTCCTCGGCGAACCACTCGATGAAGCTGGCCGAATAGGCGATCTCGCCCTTCGCCTCGGCGAGCGGCTTGCCCATCTCGGCGGTCAGGATCGCACCGAGGTCGTCCTGGTTCGCCATCATCAAGTCGAACCACTTGCGCAGGACGTTCGCCCGCTCCTTGGCCGTCTTCGCGGCCCAGCCCTTCATTGCGTCATGGGCTGCGTCGATGGCGCGCGCCACCTCCTTGCGGCTTAGATCGGGAACCGAGCAAATCACGTCGCCGCGCGCGGGGTTCGTCACCTCGAAGGTCTTGCCGTCGTCGGCGTCCACCCATTCGCCGGCCACGAAGGCCTTGGTGCAGAGTAGCGAGGCATCTTTCAGTATCGAGCGAAGATCGTTGGCCGTATCGAGCATCTTGCTTCTCCCCTGGGAGCGGTTTTCTTGCCAAAGCACGCCCGTTAGGGCTTGTCCAGACATAGGGCGAGTCGGAGTGGAGCGGCCATCATGGACTGGGACGACGCCTATGCCAATGCGACGCATATACCCGGCGGCGCGGACTATCCCGCCCGCTGGGCTTCTGCGGCGGCCGAGCACCGCGCGCTCGAGCAGGCCGTCGGGCGGGCGATCCTCAACCTCTCCTACGGCCCGGCCGAGCGCGAGCGTTTCGACCTCTTCTACCCCGCCGGGCGCCCCGAGGGCCTCGTGGTCTTCGTGCACGGCGGCTACTGGCTGAGGTTCGACAAGTCGACCTGGTCGCATCTCGCCGCCGGCCCGACAGCGCGAGGCTGGGCCGTGGCGATGCCGTCCTATACACTCGCGCCCGGCGCGCGGATCGCAGACATCACGGCGCAGGTGGCGCGTGCCGTCGCTGCAGCGGCCGGGCGCGTGGCGGGGCCTTTGGTGATCACCGGCCATTCCGCGGGGGGACACCTCGCCGCACGGATGCTCTGCGCCGACGTGGGCCTGCCGGAGGCCGACCGGGTCGTTCGCGGCCTGCTGATCTCGCCGCTTTCGGATCTAAGGCCGCTGATGAAGACGAAGATGAACGCCGATCTCGGGATCGATGCGGCCGAGGCCCGCGCCGAAAGCCCGATCTTCCATCCCGCCCCCGAGGCCGAAGTGCACCTCTGGGTCGGCGGCGACGAACGCCCCGCCTTTCTCGACCAGGCGCGCTGGCTAGCGGAGGCCTGGGGGGCGCCGCTGACGGTGGAACCGGCAAGGCACCATTTCGACGTGATCGAGGGGCTGGCCGATCCCGAGAGCGCGATGACCCGCGCGCTGCTGGGCGGACTATAGGATTGGCCGCCGGAACCCTTAGCCCCGACGCCATCGAGCTATGAAGGATGCATCGCCAGCGGGGCGGCCAGCGAGGATTGCAACAGCAGCCTCGGGGAACGCCTCGACGTGGAGCCCATAGAAGCCGAGTGCGCGGGCTGGCAACGCTTTCGAAGGTCCCCCTGGCGCGCCCCAGACGCCGCTCTGCCTTGAGGACACCCTACCCTCACATCTCCTCGACCGTCACCACGCCGGCAAGGCTCTTCAGCGCGCCCTTGATCTGCGGCGTCACGGGCATCGCCTCGCCCACCGTGACTTCGACCTCGCCCGGCAGGTCCGGCGCCATCAGACAGAGCGTGACCGGCCCCCGCGCCTTGGCCGAAACCTCCGTCTTCGCCC
>JBFKAV010000058.1:0-19136 GCA_041621405.1 Paracoccaceae bacterium | reverse complement strand
GGACTGGCCTTCGGCGCGCTGCCGGCGCTGATCCGCGAGGAGGTCGACCTCGTCGTCTCCTCCGACCCCGAGGACCTTCCCGGCGTGAGCTTCGTGCCGCTCTTCGACTACGAGCCGGTCTTCGTCGCGTCCTCGCTGCATCCCCTCGCGGCGAAGCCCTGGATCGAGGCCGAGGATTTCCGCGGCGAGACGCTGATCAGCTATCCGGTGGACCGCACCCGGCTCGACGTCTTCAGCCAGCTCCTCATCCCGGCCAAGGTGGAGCCGCGGGCGGTGCGGCAGGTGGAGCTGACGGCGGTGATCCTGCTGCTCGTGGCCTCGAACCGGGGCGTCGCGGTGCTGCCGGACTGGGTCCTGCGCGAGGTGACCTATTCCACCGACTACGTGACCCGGCGGCTGACCGAGGCGGGCATCACCCGCCGGCTCTATGCCGCGGTTCGCGAGGCGGACGCGAAGAAGCCCTACATGGCGCATGTGCTCAAGCTGGCGCGGACGATCCCGGTACAGCTGCAGCGCGAAGCGGCGCCGGCAAAGGCGGCGGCCAAGGCCCCGGCATGAGGCCGCACCCGTTCCTCGACCATCCGCTGCCGATCGCCATCGCCCATCGCGGCGGCGCGCTCGAGGCCGAGGAGAACACGATGGCGGCCTTCGAGCAGGCGGTGGGCCTGGGCTACAGTCATGTCGAGACCGACGTGCAGGCCACCAGCGACGGTGTTGCGGTGCTGTTCCACGACGAGACGCTCCTGCGGATGGCGGGGCGGCCTGAGCGGGTGGGGGAGCTCAGCTGGGCCGAGCTGTCCGGGGTCCGGCTGAAGGCGGGCGGGCGGGTGCCGCGGCTCGACGCGCTGCTCGAGGCCTTCCCCGGCCTCAACGTCAACCTCGACACGAAGTCCGACGCGGCGGTCGAGCCGATGGCCCGGGCGATCCGCGCCGCCGGCGCGCTGGGGCGGGTCTGCGTCGGCTCGTTCTCGGCCCCGCGCACTGCCCGGCTCCGGGCGATGTTCGGCGACGGGCTGGCCTGGTCGCCGGCCCGCGCCGGGGTGGTGCGGATCTGGCTCGGCGGCTTCGGCCTGCCGGTCGGGCGCCCGCGTTTCCACGCGCTGCAGGTGCCGCCCCGTCACCGCGGCATCCCGATCGTCACCCGGGGCTTCGTGAGGGCGGCGCAGGCGCGGGGGCTGCAGGTCCACGTCTGGACGGTGGACGAGGCAGGCGGGATCGAGCGGCTTCTCGACCTCGGGGTCGACGGCATCATGACCGACCGGCCGAGCCTCCTGCGCGAGGTGCTCACCCGCCGCGGCCAGTGGCGCGGCAGCGGCTGACGAAACCGGCCGGCAGCGCGTCGGCCGGAATCGCGGAATGCCTCCGGTCGACAGGAGCCGCCGGCGTTGGAAACCGGGCATGTTGACGCTTGCGCCGGGCGATCCGCCTGGCTCCGTCGCGCGGGCTCGGGCCCTTCCCTTCCGCCTGCCGCCCGCGTATTAGGCCGCCGTGATCCCGACCGGAGACACCGAATGCAAGGCTCGGCCAACCTCAACATCATGATCAAGGCCGCCCGCAAGGCGGGGCGCTCGCTGGTCAAGGATTTCCGCGAGGTCGAGAACCTGCAGGTCTCGGCCAAGGGGCCTGGAGACTTCGTCTCCAAGGCCGACCTCAGGGCCGAGGCGATCCTGAAGGAGGAGCTCAGGGGCGCGCGGCCGACCTACGGCTGGCTCGCCGAGGAGGGCGGCGAGGAGAAGGGCGAGGACCCGACCCGGCGCTGGATCGTCGATCCCTTGGACGGCACCACGAACTTCCTGCACGGGCTGCCGCACTGGGCGGTGTCGATCGCGCTCGAGCACAAGGGCGAGATCGTCGCCGGCGTGGTCTACGATCCGGCGAAGGACGAGACGTTCCATGCCGAGAAGGGGCAGGGGGCCTGGCTCGGCGACCGCCAGCGGCTGCGCGTCTCGGGCCGGCGACGGCTGGAGGAGGCGATCTTCGCCACCGGGATTCCCTTCGGCAGCAAGACGACGCTTCCGGCGATGATCCGCGATCTCACTCGGCTGATGCCGGTGACCGCCGGGGTCCGGCGCTGGGGCGCAGCGGCGCTCGACCTCGCCTATGTGGCCGCCGGCCGTTTCGACGGCTTCTGGGAGCGCGAGCTCGGCCCCTGGGACGTGGCCGCGGGGCTCATCATCGTGCGCGAGGCGGGCGGGCTGGTCGAGGCCGTCCGCTCCGGCGACCCGGTCCTCGAGTCGGGCTCGATCCTCTGCGCCAATGGCGATCTGTTCGCGGCCTTCGCCGAGGCGATCCGCGAAGGCTGACGCGGTCTTCCAAGGAGCGGACCGGAAGCACTGGCCTCAGCCAACGGCCCGGGGCGCCGGCCCCGGATCGCACCCGACCCGCCCCCCAGGGCGGGCGCGATACGCTCCACCCTCGGGCCAGGCGCGATCCTCAGCTTCCCGGGGCGTGAGCCGATCTAGACGGCGTTCGCCCTAGCGCCGGCGCCGGATCGAGGGGATCGAGCTCTTGCGGATCCGGTAGGCCGCCTCGGGGTGGGGCGGCGCGCCGTGGGTGCGGTTCCAGTACGCCGGGCCGCCGAGACGGAGCCAGAACGGCAAGGTCATGACGAGGCCGGCGAGGAAGCCGCCGGCATGGGCCCAGTAGGCGACGCCGCCGCCGTCCATCGGCGTAGCCGCGCCCGAATAGAGCTGGATCGCGAACCAGAGCCCGAGCACGATCCACGCCGGCACCGGGAAGATCCTGACGAAGATGACGATGATCACCAGGACGTCGACCCGCGCCTTCGGGAACAGGAGAAGGTAGCCGCCCATCACCCCGGCAATTGCGCCCGAGGCGCCGACCATGGGAATCGTCGAGGCGGGATTGGCCGCGACCTGGGCGACAGCCGAGGCGACGCCGGCGAGGAGGTAGAAGCCGAGATAGGGCAGGTGGCCCATCTTGTCCTCGAGGTTGTCGCCGAAGACCCAGAGGAACAGCATGTTGCCGATCAGGTGCAGGAACCCGGCATGGAGGAACATCGAGGTGAGGTAGTTGGCCGGGTCGCCGAAGGCGGGGACGAGGCCCCAGTTGAGGTAGAATGACATCAGCCGCGCCGGCGAGCCGTAGAGCGGCAGCATCGCCAGGAACACCGCGACGTTGGCGAGGATCAGCGCGTAGGTGACGTAGGGCGTGCGCCCAGAGGGGTTGTGGTCGCGGATCGGGAACATGGGGCGGACGGTGGGCCAAGCCCGCCGGGCCGTCAAGAAGGAGCGATGGACCGCTTCGAGAGGTCGGGCGAATGTCACCTCTTGCGCCTAGGGTGCGGCGAACGAATCGAGCTATCCTCCTCCGGCCGATCACCGAATGCCGCGATCTCCCAGAAGGAGCAACCATGTCCCCGGCCGGACGGAAGACCGCCACGCTCGTCGCAGCCTTGCTGATGTCGACCACGCATTCAGCGGCCGCCGAGATGAAGAGGATCGGCGAGGTCACCGCGCTGATCGCCGAGGCCAGCACCGCCGACGAGCCCGGCGAGTTGATCGACGGGCAGAGCGGCGACACCGCCTTCCCGTTCCTCGGGGCGATGAAGGCGCTCGCCACCCTGGGCGAGGTCGACGCCGCGACCGGCCAGGCGCTGACCGGCCACCCCGACGGCCATGCCGCCTGGCTGGCCGACGAGGATACCGTGCGCATCGCGTATCAATCCGAATCCTCCGGCACGATGTCGCGCGAGACCTACGGCTGGCAGATGCGCTCGGGCGCGACCTTCACCGGATCGCACATCCACACCATCGACTATGACCGCGCCGGGCTCGCCGACTTACTGGGCAACGACGCCGCCGCGGCGAGCATCGTGAAGGGCTCGGGCCACCTCTTCGACCGGGTCTTCGACGTGTTCGGCAACGAGGTGAAGCCGCGGGCCGAGGGTGGCCTATGGGGCAACCAGGCGCTGCCGGACGGCACGATGGTGGACTTTGCACCCGGCCGGCGGCTCAGCAAGGGCGACTTCTTTTTCAACTCGCTCTGCGGCGCCCGCTACGAACCGGCCGGCAAGTACGGCGACGGCATCGGCTTTGCCGACGATGTGTGGCTGGCCGCCGAGGAGTGGAACATCGAGGCGATGTTCTGGCTGACCGACGCCGAGGGCAACGTCACCGGGACGCTGCTCGACAGCAACGAGACCATGGGGCTCGCCTCGATCGTCGTCGACATCGCAGAGGCCACCGCCTACACGGTGCCGGCGCTGGGCCAGACCGGCTACGAGAAGATCCTGCCGATCAACCCTGGCCACCGCGACTACGTGGTCCTGGTGATGGCCGGCTACAACCACGAGGTCGAACCCGCGCCGCTCAGGATCTATATCGGCCGCAAGGGCCGCGACGCCGCCGGCTTCCCGGTGGGCGAGGATGCCCCGGAGCGCGACCGGTTCCTGGCGCGGAACGGCCTTCTCCACGGCAGGATCTACGGCCTCGCGGTCGCCAACGAGGTCTACGCCGATCTCGGCATCGCCGAGATCGATCCGACGACGGAGATGATGGACGCCTACATCACCAACCCGGAGGCGGCGCGGAGCTTCGCCGCCGCCTTCGTGCCGACCTCGTACCGGTGGGGCGGCTGGGACAGGCCCGTCGCGGTGGGCGAGACGGAGATGGCGCTCTGGCAGCAGGCCGGGGAGCAGCCGGAGGGCTACACCTACTTCGTCGGCGACAGCAAGACCGAGCACCCGGCCGTCGATCCCGACATCTCCCGGCACCGGTGGGTGCAGAACCTGACCCAGGAAGGCGGCATGCTCTCGATCGAGCTCGCCGAGCTGGTGGCCGAGCTCGAGGCGGCCGAGGGCGGCCTTCCGGCGATGGTGACGGCGCGGGTCGATCGCGTGCTGGGCGCCTATGACGGCGCGCTCACCCTCGAGGTGGGCGGCAAGGGCAGGAAGCACGGCGGCGCGGGCACCCACGCGACCTGGGAGGATGGGACCGCCAGGACGAGAAGCCCCGACGGCCTGCACTGGATCAGGGCCGCCGATTCCGACGTGCTGATCGTCGACGAGGATTCGAACAACGTTTTCGGCGAGCGCAAGTACGCACTGGTCATCGACCCCGAAACGATGCAGCTCGCCGAGGAGGGCAAGGGCTACTTCCTGGCGATGGCGGGCGGCAATCAGAACCCGCGGGCCGCAGCCGGCGCCTCGGCCTACGGCGGCACGTTCACGAGCGCCCAGAGCGCGGAGTTCTCGGGGACCTGGACCATCACCGCGCTCGTCACCCGAAGGGAAGATGGCAGGTTCTACACGATGGACGAGCTCGCCGGGACCGGCGAGCAGGCGGTCAACGCCAGCCTGCCGCTGTCGCGGCAGCTGCTGATCGGCGTCGTCCAGCAGGGCGGCGAATCCTCCGGCGCGGTCGCAGAGGCCGAGGCCGACCGGGGCGGCCAGCTCTTCATCTTCAGCCTCGATCTGCCGGAGCAGGCCTTGGCCAAGGCGGAGAAGTGATCCCGCAGGACCCGTGGTCAGGCAAGGGGTCGCGCCTCCGCGCGGCCCCTCCGACCTTGCACCGCGCGCGGCGCGGGCGCCTCAGGCCTCGCCGGCCTCGGCCAACAGCGCGGCATTGCCGCCCGAGGCCGTGGTGTCGACGCAGAGGTGGCGCTCGTGATGGGTGTGCCCGAGATCGGGCAGCCCGGTGACGAGCGGCAGGATCGGCCCGTCGCGGCGACTGAGCGCCTGGGCCTGGGCGCGGGCAGTCTCGGCGTCGCCCCACCAGAGCGCGGCGGAGAAGCCTTCGAGGCGGCCGAGCACCTCGGGGTCGAGCGCGCCGGTCGCCTCCGCCGCGGCGCCGCCGAGCGCGCGGACCGCCCCGGCCTGGGCGCGGGCGGCCTCGGGCCCCGGACCGAGGCAGAGGATGGCCGGCCGGGGGTGGTGGCTCAGGCGGTTCATCTCGCCGGTCGGGCCGGGCAGGTCCAAGGGCGCGGGCGCGGGTCCGGGCTTGGCCCGGCCAAGGGCGGCGCGGGCCTCGGCCTCGGTCATCGCGCCCTCCCATGCGCCGGCAGCCGACGCGGGCGCCCATGTGAAGCGCGCGAGGTAGTGCGGGCCGCCCGCCTTCGGGCCGGTGCCCGAGAGCCCCTCGCCGCCGAAGGGCTGGCTGCCCACCACGGCGCCGATCTGGTTGCGGTTGACGTAGGCGTTGCCGACGTGCAGCGCCTCGGTCACCTCCTGCACGCGGTCGTCGATCCGGGTATGAAGCCCGAAGGTTAGGCCGTAGCCGGTGGCGTTGATCGCGGCGATGACCTTCTGCAGGTCCTCGGCCCTGAAGGTCGCGACGTGCAGCACCGGGCCGAAGACCTCGCGGCCGCCGAGGTCGTCGATGCCGCCGACCCGGACCAGCGCCGGGGCGAGGAAGTGGCCGCCCTCGGGGACCGTCAGCTCCTTCAGCACCCGGCCTTCGGCGCGGGCCCTGGCGATGTAGGCCGCGATGGCGTCCCTGGCCTCGGCGTCGATCAGCGGGCCGACGTCTGTGGCAAGCTCCCAGGGCTCGCCGGCGCGGAGCGTGTCCATCGCGCCGGTCAGCATCTCCAGGAGATCCTCGGCAATGTCGTCCTGCACGTAGAGGCAGCGGAGCGCAGAGCAGCGCTGGCCGGCGGACTGGAAGGCCGAGGCCAGGATGTCGCGCACCGCCTGCTCGGGCAGCGCCGTGGAATCCACGATCATCGCGTTGAGCCCGCCGGTCTCGGCGACGAGCGGCGCGCCGGGAGCGAGGCTTTGCGCCATGGCGCGCGCGATCGCCTTGGCGGTGTCTGTGCCGCCGGTGAAGGCGACGCCGTCGACCCGCGGATCGGAGGTGAGCGCGGCACCGACGGTCGGGCCGTCGCCCGGCAGCAGCTGGAGCGCGGCGCGCGGCACGCCGGCCAGGTGCAGGAGCACGACCGCGAAGTGGGCGACGAGCGGGGTCTGCTCGGCGGGCTTGGCGAGGACCGCGTTGCCGGCGGCGAGCGCGGCGGCGATCTGGCCGGTGAAGATGGCGAGCGGGAAGTTCCAGGGCGAGATGCAGGTCACGGTGCCCAGCGGCGCGCGGGGGGCGTCGGAGCCTTCGGCGGTGGTATCTGGAAGACGGGCAAGAGGGGGGATCTCCTGGGCGTAGTAGCGCAGGAAGTCGACCGCCTCGCGGAGCTCGGACACCGCGTCGGGGAGCGTCTTGCCGGCCTCGCGGGCGAGGAGCGCGAAGATGGACCCGTGCGCCTCCTCGTAGAGGTTCGCGGCCTTGCGCAGGATCGTGGCACGCTCCACGGGCGAGGCGTCCCAGGGCCGGGCGGCGGCGAGCGCGGTCTCGACGTCTCCCGGGGTGGCGGTGCGGACCCGGCCAACGGCGTCCTCGGGATCCGCAGGGTTTCTCGCCTCGTAGGGCGCGGCGCCCCTGGCCTTGCCGGCGACAAGCGGCGCGGCCTCGAAGCGGGCGGTGCGGTGCGGGCCCCGGGCCTCCTCGATCGCGGCCAGCGTCGGGGCGTCGGCGAGATCCCAGCCGCGGGAATTGGCGCGGCCGGGGAAGAGGTCGTGGCCGCTGCGGAGCTTCGAGGGGCCGGCGCCGGCCAGCGTCTCGAACGGGCAGGCGGCGACCTCCTCGGGGGGCACAGCCTCGTTGACGATCTGGTTGACGAAGGAGGAGTTGGCACCGTTCTCCAGAAGCCGGCGGACCAGGTAGGCCAGGAGGTCGCGGTGCGCGCCAACGGGAGCGTAGATCCGGCAGGCGGTGCCTTCGGACTTGTGCACGATCTCGTGCAGCCGCTCGCCCATGCCGTGCAGGCGCTGGAACTCGAAGCTGCGCTTGTCGGCGCCTATGTCGAGGATCGCGGCCACGGTGTGTGCGTTGTGGGTGGCGAACTGGGGATAGATCCGGTCGGTCAGGCTGAGGAGCTTGCGGGCGCAAGCGATGTAGCTGACGTCGGTCGCCGCCTTGTGGGTGAAGACCGGAAAGGCCGAAAGCCCCTTGACCTGGGCGAGCTTGATCTCGGTGTCCCAGTAGGCGCCCTTGACCAGGCGGACCATCAGCCGACGGTTGTCGCGCTCGGCCAGCGCCGCGAGCCAGTCGATGACCGGCCCTGCGCGGTGGCCGTAGGCCTGGACCACGACGCCGAAGCCCTCCCAGCGCTTCAGCGCGGGGTCGGCGAGCGCCGCCTCGATCACGTCGAGCGAGATCGAGAGTCGGTCGGCCTCCTCGGCGTCGATGTTGAGCCCGATGCCGGCATGGGCGGCGGCGAGCGCCAGCGCCCGGAGCCGCGGCACCAGCTCGTCCATTACTCGGGCGTGCTGCGCCACCTCGTAGCGCGGGTGCAGCGCCGAGAGCTTGACCGAGATGCCAGGGTTGCGGCGGATGTCGCCGTGCCGGGCGGCCGGCTTCACCGCGCCGATCGCGGCCTGGTAGGCGGCGAGGTAGCGCAGCGCGTCGCCTTCCGTGCGGGCGGCCTCGCCCAGCATGTCGTAGCTGTAGGTGTAGCCCTGGGCCTCCATCTCGGCGGCGCGCTTCATCGCCGAGCCGATGGTCTCGCCGAGCACGAACTGGCGGCCCATCTCCTTAAGAGCGCGGCCCACCGCGGCGCGGATCACCGGCTCGCCGAGGCGCTTGACCGCGCCGCGGAGCGTGCCGGCGATGCCCGGCTCGCGCTCGTCCTCCAGCACCCGGCCGGTCAGCATCAGGGCCCAGGTCGAGGCGTTGACCAGCGGCGAGGCGGAATGGCCGAGGTGGCGGCCCCAGTCCGAAGGCGCAATCTTGTCCTCGATCAGCGCGTCCATGGTCTCGGCGTCGGGAACCCGGAGCAGCGCCTCGGCGAGGCACATCAGCGCCACGCCCTCCTCGGTCGAGAGCCCGTATTCGGCGAGGAACACCTCCATCAGCCCGGGCCGAGAGGCGGCGCGGATCGCGCGCACCAGGTCGGCGCCGCGGGCGGCGATGCGCTCGCGGTCGGCATGGGAAAGCCCGGCTTCGCGGATCAGGCGCTCGAGCACCTCGGACTGGGGCCCGTAGGCGGCGGCGTCGATGCGGGTGCGCAGGTCGGCAAGCGGCATGGGGCTGTCCTTTCGTTCGGGCGATGATAGCGTGGGTCTGCGCGGCGGTTGACCCGGAATTCGACGCTGTCCGGGAGAAAGGACCGAAGATGAGGCAATTCGCAGGTCAAATGGCCGATGCGAGGCTCGACCGATTCGACCGGGCGATCCTGGCGGCGCTGGCAGCGGACGGGCGGATGAGCGTGGCCGACCTGGCCCGGAGGATCGGGCTGTCGAAGAGCCCGACCCAGGCGCGGCTGAAGCGGCTGGAGGAGAGTGGCGTCATCACCGGCTACCGGGCGATGCTCGATCCGGTGCGGCTGGGGCTGGCGCATGTCGCCTTCGTCGAGGTGCGGCTCTCCGACACCCGGGAGGCGGCGCTCCAGGCCTTCAACGCGGCGGTCCGGGCGCTCCCGGAGGTGGAGGAATGCCACATGATGGCCTCGTCGTTCGACTACCTGCTGAAGGTCAGGACCGCCGACATCGGCGACTACCGCCGGGTCCTCGGCGAGCGGATCTCGGCCCTGCCGCACGTGGCCTCGACCTCGACCTACGTGGCGATGGAGGCGGTGAAGGATACCGGATTGTAGCGGGGGCTCTGAGCCTTGCGGGCGCGGGGCTTGCCTCTATGCTCCGCGGGAGCCCGCCCGCGTGGTGGAATGGTAGACACAAGGGACTTAAAATCCCTGGCCTTCGGGCGTGCCGGTTCAAGTCCGGCCGCGGGCACCACTCGCTGGCGGCGCCCTGCCGGTTTCGGGGCGGCTGGGGATAACCCTTGATTTCGTTCACGACCCGGCGCATATGGGGCCGGCGACGTTATCTCTATCGACCACTGTCTCCGTCATCGGCAGCAGTCTTTCGATCTGACACTGACCGAGCCGGGCCGCCGCAGTTCCGCGGGCGGCAACTGACAAGGAGACATCACGATGGCCACTGGCACCGTGAAATGGTTCAACGCCACCAAAGGCTTCGGCTTCATCGCCCCCGAGGGCGGCAAGAAGGACGTGTTCGTCCACATCACCGCGCTGGAGCGCGCCGGAATCCGTCACCTCGAGGACGGCCAGAAGGTGACCTTCGACATCGAAGCCGGCCGCGACGGGCGGGAATCGGCGACCAATCTCGCGCTCGCCTGAGCCGCCGAGGCAGGAAGACCATGGACGGGCGGGGCCGAGGCTCCGCCCGTTCTCTTTCCCGCAGCGCCGCCGGCTAGCGGGCAGCGGCCCGGTGCGTCCCCGGTGCGCCTTCGCGCCCGGGCGCGAACACCATCCACAGGAAGAGAAGGCTGCCGGCGAAGAACAGAAGCGAGCCGGCCGCGACGAGGGGCTCCATCGACGGGGTCTTTATGAGCAAGAGGTAAAGCGCCCCGGACATCACCGCCGAGGCGATCACCACCGTCCAGAAGTGCAGAAGCGCGAGCTTCGTGGCGGCCTTCGCCGGGCTGAGCGCGTAGTAGCCACCGAAGAGCGCGCAGGACACCCAGCCCAGGAGGCTGAGATGGGCATGCGCGCCGGTGACGTTGTGTTCGCCCGTGATCGACATCTGCAGACCCATCACGAGTCCGATCACGAGGAAGATTGCCGAGGCCTTGAAGAACATCTGAGAGACGTGCGGCATGGCGACCTCCCGCTGAATGCCATGCCGGCACGGCACCATGCCGGGCCGCTGGCATGCCGGCGTCGCGGGAACCTTCGGATCGAAGCCCCTTTCCCAGGCGCCACGAACCCCTGACGCCAACCGTCTGCATCCTACCCGCAAATGGATTCGCAGTCCTGATCCTCATTGACGCAGGGCGCGGCCCCGGAGGCGTGCTCTTCTCCGCGCGCCCGCGTCTCAGGCGACGCGAAGCCAGGTCATCATGCCGGCTGCCTGGTGGGCGAGCATGTGGCAGTGGAACATCCAGTCGCCCGGGTTGTCGGCGACGAAGGCGATCTCGGTCTCGGCGTCGGGCGCCATCAGGATCGTGTCGCGGGCCGGGCCCGGGCCGCTGTCCCGGAGCTCATGGAAGTGGTGGCCGTGCAGGTGCATCGCGTGGGCGAAGGCGGTGCGGTTGGTAAGTTTGAGCCGGACCGTCTCGCCGCGCGCGGCCTCGAGGAGCGGCGCCTCGGGCATGCCGAAGCCGCCGTTCATCGCCCAGACCATGCCCTTTGCCATGGCGTCGCGCGCCGCGTTCTGGCCGCCGCCCATCATGCCGCCCATCATCATTGCGCTCATCGCGCCGCCTTCCATGAGGAGGGTTGCGGCCCGGGCCTCGGCGAGCGCAAGCGGCTCCAGCCGGTTCGGCGGAAGGGCCGCGGGCGCCGGGCGGCGGGACGCGGTGCCGGGCTCGGCAGGAAAGCTCGCCAGCGCATAGCTGCCGTCCCTCTCCTCGCTGAGGAGGTGGGCGGTCGCGCCGGCCTCGGCGGTGATGTCGAGGAAGAGGTCGGCGCGCTGGGCGGGGCCGAGGGTCAGGGCAGCGAAAGGGTCGGGGGTAGCGAGCGGCATCCCGTCGAGCGCCATCACGTGGCCGTCCAGTCCCTCGGCGGAGACCCGCAGGATGCGGTCGGTCGCGGCGTTGATCAGTCGGAGCCGGAGCCGGGCGTGGCGCGGGGCGGGGTGGACGACTTCGGCCAGGCCGTTGACGGTGAGCCAGTTGCCGAGGCGGCCGGCATGGGCGGCGTCGTGCAGGTTGCCGAAGTCCTCCATGATCTGGGCGTCGGGGCCGAGGCGCCAGTCGCTGATCGTGAGCGCGAGGTCGGCGTCGACCTCGGGCGGCTCGGTTTCCTCGACGATCAGCGGCGCGGCGAGGCCGCGGCCAACCTGCTCCACCGAGTTGTGGTGCGGGTGGTACCAGTAGGTGCCGGCGTCGGGGAGGTCGAATTCGTAGCGGAAGCGGCCGCCCGGAGGCACCGCCTCCTGGGTGAGGTGCGCCACGCCGTCCATGGCGTTCGGCAGCCGGATCCCGTGCCAGTGGATCGTGGTCGGCTGCGGCAGATCGTTGACGAGGCTGCGGACGAGGCGGCTGCCCTGCGGCAGCCTGAGCCCGGCGCCGGGAATGGCGCCGTCGTAGGCCCAGACCTTGGTGGCCCCGTATTCGGGCGGCACCAGCTGGACCTCGGCGGGGGCGGCGGTGACCACGGTCTCCAGCGTCCCGGCCAGGGCGGGGCGGGGGAGCGCCGCGGTGGCAGCGGCGGAGGCGAGAAAGTCGCGGCGGGTCAGGCAGGGCATGGCGGTCTCCATCGGGGCCTAGGACGGAACATGGGGCGGCGAGGGGCGCGGGCCAAGGGTGCGAAACGACGCGCCGGCTGGAGAAGGTACTTGCGTGGGGCAGCTGCCGACCGGCGCCCGAGGAACGCGGCCAGGTTGGACGCCTGGTTCGGATTGGGGTAGCTTCATCGGGCGCGAACGGGGCCGCGGCACTTCCGGGAGGATGCCATGCAGGCTTTTCGCGATCTTGCTGCCAGGCGGCCGTTTCTCTTCGCTGTCGGCGTGTTTCTCGCCGAAACCTTGGTGGCCGTCCCTTTCGTCCTCGCCTTCCGGCTCCTCGAGCTCGATCTGACGGCGCTTCGCCTGATCATCCCGGTCGCGCAGTCAGCGCTGGTCGTCTGGATGATCTGGGCGCTCGGCTGGGTGCGGAAGTCGGGATTCCGGCGCGAGGTGCGCGAGGTGCAGGTCTACCTCTATCCCACGCTCGTGGCCTTCGCGCCGGTGCTGCTCTACGGCACCGTGGAGATCGCGCCCGGCCCTCTGGTCTTCTACGCCGCCGCGTTGCTCTTCACCGGTCTGAGCGAGGAGGGCCTCGCCCGCGGCCTCCTGCTGCCGGCGCTGCTGCCCTCCGGCAAATGGGTCGCGCTCCTCGTCGCGGCGGCGCTGTTCAGCGCCGGACACGTCAGCAACGCCTTCTTCGAGGAGTTCGCAGTGCTCGATTGGGCCGACAAGTTCCTCGCCACATTCGGCTTCGCGGTCCTCTACGGCGCCGTCTTCCTGCGCACCGGCAACATCTGGCCGCTTATCGTGCTCCATACGGTGCACGACTTTTTCTACCTGACCTCCGGCACTGCCGGGCCGTACCTCGCCGAGCCGATCGCGCTTCCGGTCCACATGGGGCTGTCGCTCGCCAACCTCGCCGTCGGCCTGTGGATCGCCGCCGGGGCGGATGTCTCGCGCTGGACCGACGAGCCGGCAGCGTGAGGCCGCGCCGCGGAAGGGGGGCTTCCGCCCCCCGTCGCCTCCGGCGACTCCCCCCGAGGGTATTTGGAGAACGGGGAATGAGGCGTCATCAGGACCGGGTGCCGGCGAAGCGCTTCTGCCAGTCCTCGCGTTCCTCGTCGGCGATCTTCTTGAAGAGAACGTCGGGGGTTGCGAAGGCGTGGCCGGGCCTGAGCACGGAGAGCGCCTCGGCGATGGGGCCGGGCCAGGCGCGGTCGTCGGTGCCCATCGCCTGAAGCATCGCGGCCGAGGCGTCGGGGATGAAGGGTTCGGAGAGCACCGCATAGAGGCGGATGAGGTTCAGCCCGAGGCGGACCATGGCGGCGGCGCGGTCGGGCTCCTCCTTGAACACCGCCCAGGGGGCGGCCGATTGCAGGTACTCGTTGCCGGCAACCCAGATCGCCCTGAGTTCGGCCGCGGCCTTCCTGACCTCCATCGCCTCCATGTGGGCCTCGTAGGCGCGGACGCGGGTCTCCAGCTCCTCGATCAGCGCCTTCGCCCGCGCGCCGCTCTGGCCGCCCGAGGGGACTTTCTCGCCGAACTTCGAGCGGCAGAACTTGGTGACGCGGCTGACGAAGTTGCCCAGCACGTCGGCGAGGTCCTTGTTCACCGAGGCCTGGAAGTTCTCCCAGGTGAACTCGCTGTCGGAATTCTCGGGGGCGTGGGAGAGAAGCCACCAGCGCCAGTAGTCCGAGGGCAGGATCGAGAGCGCCTGATCCATGAAGACGCCGCGGCCCTGCGAGGTCGAGAACTGGCCGCCGTCATAGTTCAGGTAGTTGAACGACTTGATGTAGTCGACGAGCTTCCAGGGCTCGCCCGAGCCCATGATCGTGGCCGGGAACGACAGCGTGTGGAAGGGCACGTTGTCCTTGCCCATGAATTGCACATATCGAACATCTGCGGCGCCCTTGTCCTCGCGCCACCAGCGTTCCCATGCAGAATCCGGATATCCGTGCGCGTCGGCCCATTCGGCGGCGCAGGCGATGTACTCGATCGGCGCGTCGAACCAGACGTAGAAGACCTTGCCCTCCATGCCCGGCCAGGGCGCGTCGCCCTTCCTCACCGGCACGCCCCAGGAGAGGTCGCGGGTGATGCCGCGGTCCTGGAGGCCCTGGCCCTCGTGCAGCCATTTCTTGGCGATCGAGGTGGTCAGCACCGGCCAGTCGGTCTTCTCGTCGATCCAGGCGTCGAGCCGGTCCTTCAACGCCGACTGCCGGAGGTAGAGGTGCTTGGTCTCGCGGATCTCGAGGTCGGTCGAGCCGCTGATGGCGGAGCGCGGGTTGATGAGGTCGGTCGGGTCGAGCTGCTTGGTGCAGTTCTCGCACTGGTCGCCCCGGGCGCGCTCGTAGCCGCAGTTCGGGCAGGTGCCCTCGATGTAGCGGTCGGGCAGGAAGCGGTCGTCGGCGATCGAGAAGACCTGCCGCTCGGTCACCTCGGCGATCAGTCCGTTCTCGGCGAGCTTGCCGGCGAAGTGCTGGGTGAGACGGTGGTTCTGCGGGCTGGAGGAGCGGCCGAAGTGGTCGAAGCTGAGGCGGAAGCCCTTGCCGAGCTCGTCCTGGATCTTCCACATCTCGGCGCAGTACTCGGCCACCGGCTTGCCGGCCCTGGCGGCGGCGAGCTCGGCCGGGGTGCCGTGCTCGTCGGTGGCGCAGAGGAACATGACCTCGTGGCCGCGGGCGCGGAAGTAGCGGGCGAAGAGGTCGGCCGGAAGCTGCGAGCCGACGAGGTTGCCCAAATGCTTGATCCCGTTGATGTAGGGGATCGCCGAGGTGATGAGGATGCGCGCCATGTCCCTGTGCCTTCCGCTCGTGCCCCTCTAGCGCACGGCGCTCGGAAGGGCCAGCGGGCACGGCTGACGCGCCGGGGCAACGCCGAGCCGGGACCCGCGCGTGGCATATGGCGCGACGCTGCAGTCGGTGCTATCCTTCTACGAAGTCGGAGGAAAACGGCATGGGCAACCGGGCAGCACTGGCACTTTCGGCGTCGCTCATCGCGCTGTCGACGGGGGTCGCAGCGGCCCAGGAATACTACATCGGCCTCGCGCTCGAGATCGGCGATACCGAGATGACCGACGCGATCCCCATGAGCTATCCGGGCGACCTGACGATGGGCTCGGTGCTGGCCGGGGTGCGCGTTCCCACGGCGAACGGCTTCTTCTTCGGGGCCGAGGCCGAGACCAGCCTGTTCACCAACTACGACACGGCGACCTTCATTGGCGACGAGGTCGACCGCATCACCCGCCTCCGCGCCCTGGCGGGCTACGATTTCGAGACCTTCTCGCTCTTCGCGGCGGCAGGTGGCGCCTGGCTTCACGGCCTGCCGGCGGGTCTCGGGCTTGGCGATAACGCCAGCGGCACGACGCTGGGTCTCGGCGCCGAGTTCCCGGTCGGCGAGCGCGTCGACCTGCGCATCGAGGCGGTCAGCGACCGGCTCGATTTCCAGAACGGCGCCTACGACTGGGACAACACCGCGCTGCGGCTCGGCGCAATCATCAGGTTCTGACCCCGGCGCCGGGCTTCTCCGGATGCTGAACGCAACCTTCCTGCGGGCCTTCGCCGAACACGCGGAGGCGCCGGCGCTCCTGTCGCAGGACGGGCAGGTCCTGAGCTTCGGCAGGGTCGGCGCCCATGTCGCGGCGCTTGCCGCGCGGCTTCACGCCGAGGGCGTGCGGCCGGGCGACACGGTCGTGCCGCTCGCCGACAACCGGGCGCTGCGCATCCTCCTGCGCCTCGCGCTCTTCCGCCTCGGGGCGCGGGTCGCGCTGGTGGCCGCGCCGGTGCCGCTGGCGGCAAGGGGCGAGCCCATCGACTTCGGGGTGTGCTTCGCCGACCAGGCGGCCGAGGGCGTGGCGCGGCGGCTCGTCTTCGCGCCGGACTGGTTCGAGCCGCCCAGAGGGCCGGTGCCGCCGCCGGTCGAGCCCGGGCCGATGGTGGTGGCGACCTCGGGGTCGACGGGGGCGCCGCGCTTTCTCCGCCTCGCTCCCGAGGCGATCCTCGCCCGCGCCGCGCTGACCGACCGGGCGGCGGGGCCGAGCGCCGGGCCCTGCCTGATCTCGATGCCCGAGAGCACCGGCGTGGCAGGGATGTTCCTCACCCGCGCGCTCCTCGCCGGCCACGGCGCGATGGGGATGCAGGCGAGCCCGGCCGAGACCATTGCCGCCGCCCGCGGCTTCGGCGTGCGCGAGATGGCGCTGACGCCGCTGGCGCTCGCCGAGCTCCTCGCCGCGCTCCGCCCCGCCGCGCCGGCCTTTCCTGTCGCGCGCATCTTCTTGGCAGGCGGGGCGGCTGACGCCGCGGCGCTGGCCCGGGCCGAGGCGGAGTTCGGCGCCGAGGTCTTCGTCTATGCCGGCGCCACCGAGACCGGCCCCTTCGCGCTTGGCCGCTTCGCGCGGGGGAGCTTCGAGCCGGGGTGGACCGGTCTCCTGCTGCCGGAGGTCGAGGCCGCGATCGGCGCCGATGGCCGGCTGGCGTTGCGCGTACCGCAGGCGCTGCGCGCCGAGGGCTACGTCGGCGGCCCGCCAGCCTTCGACGCCGAGGGCTGGTTCCGGACCGGCGACGTCGCGCTGCTGCGGCCCGACCGCACGCTGATCCTCTCCGGGCGGGCCGACAACCTGATCAACCTCGGCGGCGGCAAGTTCTCGGCCGAACTGGTCGAGATGCTGGGCCGACAATGCCCCGGCGTCGCGCAAACGGCGGCGACCCGGCTGGTGCCGGGCGACGGTGCGGCGCCGGAACTGGGGCTCGCGGTGGTCCCCGCGCCGGGCTTCGAGGCCGAGCAGGTGCGCCTGTTCCTGGCCGCCAAGCTCCATACCTCGGCCCGGATCCGGGTGCTCGCGGTCGCGCGGCTGCCGCTCCTGCCCTCGGGCAAGCTCGACCGCGGCGCGCTACCGGGGCTCTTCGACTAGGAGCGGTCGCGGCCGCGGCCGAGCAGGCGGCCGATCAGGAAGCTCGTGCGCGGGACGTACTGGTAGGCGGTGCGCAGGATGGGGGCCGGCCGGGCCCGCATCCTGAGCAGGCTGAAGGCCACCAGCGCGAGGTGGGCGGCCGCGATCAGCACGAACATCGCCGGCGGCCCGAACGAGGCGATCAGCCAGGAGGCGAAGAGCGGCGAGGCGATGGCGCCGACCGCGTAAAGGAACATGTGCGCGGCCGACAGTTCGACCCGCTCGGCGGGCGCGGCGAAATCGTGGGCATGCGCCGAGGACACCGAGTAGATCGGGATCGTGGTCAGCCCGAAGAGGCCGACGGCGAGGAAGACCGCCCAGGTGCCGGCGCTCGAGAGCGCGATGGTGGCGGCGCAGGAGACGACCGAGGCGAGCGACAGCGCGACCAGCACCGTGCGCCGGTCGAAGCGGTCGGCGAGCCAGCCGACCGGGTATTGCGCCAGCGCGCCGCCGGCCACGTAGGCCGCGAGGAACAGGGCGATCTGGTCGGCCGAGAGCCCGACGCCGAGGCCGTAGATCGGCCCGACCATGCGGAACGCGGCGCCGGTGACGCCGGAGACGACGACGCCCATGGCGCCCAAGGGCGAGCGGTCCCAGGCCAGGCGGGGCCTGAGCCGCGGCGCGGCGGGGGTCTCGGGCTGCTCGACCCGGGTCAGCGTGAGCGGCAGGAGCGCGGCGCAGCACAGCAGCGCGAGCAGGTTGTAGGAGACGTAGGAGGCGGGCTCGAGGATGCCGATGAAGAGCTGGGCGCCGAGGCTGCCGAGAATGTCGACCACCCGGTAGGTGCCCATCGCGCGGCCCCGGGTCTCGTTCGTCACCTTGGCCTGGAGCCAGGCCTCGACGACGGTGTAGCAGCCCGCGACGCAGAGGCCCGACATCATCCGCAAGGCCGCCCAGGCCAGCGGGTGCACGACCAGCATGTGGGCGAGGATGCCGATGGTGCCCGCGGCGCAGAAGGCGGCGAAGGCGCGGGAATGGCCGACCGAGCCCATCAGCCGCGGCGCGCCCCAGCAGCCGATGAAGAAGCCGGTGAAATGCGCCGAGCCGAGCAGGCCGACGTCCTCGGTCGAGAAGCCTAGCTGGACCCCTGAGAGCGCGTCGAGCGGCACCACCCCGCCCGAGCCGAGCTGCAGGAGGATCACCGAAAGGAACAGCGCGGCGAAGGAAAGAAGAAGGCGCATCGGCTCGCTTGGCTGGACTGGTGCCGCCACCCTCTCGCCTAACCGCCGCGCCCGCAAGGGGGGATGGCGCGCCGGGACGGCCTTCCGGTGGAAGGCCGTCAGCGCCGAACGCGCGAGGCGCAATCCGAGCGCCGGAGTGGCGCGCCCGGACGCGACCCGGCGTCCTGCGCGCAATGCCTCCAGAAGGGGAGGTTCTCTGCCCCGTCGCGTTCTCCGGGATGTAGGTCCGACAGGGTGGCCGGAATCGATACGGGCTTCGGCCGGAAGGATTGCCCGTCATCGGGCGAGGCAGACCGCGCCCGGTCTGCGGAGCGGGCGCGACGCGGGCCAATGACGGCGCGTTCGGTCGGGCCGTGGTCCCGACTGGGGGACCTCAGGCCCGCCCCCGCACCATCCGCCGGAGCGTGCCGTCGCCCTCCAGCGCCCGCTTTGTCGCCCCGGCGATGTGGAGCAGGACCAGCGCCATGAGGAGCTTGGTCAGGACCCTGTGCACGGCGAAGGCCGCGTCTTCCAGCGCCTCCGACGTGGGCGCGATCGCCGGCAGCGTCCAGCGCCCGTAGACCACCACGTCGAGCCCCGAGGCGGCGCTGGCGATCCAGCCCGATAGCGGCACCAGCAGGAGCAGCGCGTAGAGGCTCGCGTGGGTCGCCCGCGCCAGTTGCATCTGCCAGGCGGGGGGGCCGGGGATCGGTGGCGGCGGCGGGCTCAGCCGGTGCCAGAGGAGGCGCAGGAGCACGAGCACGAGAAGCGTGAGCCCGATCGACTTGTGCAGCCCGAAGAGCCAGAGGTTCGAGAGCCCCACCTCCATCCGCGCGAT
>JBFKAV010000057.1:0-19205 GCA_041621405.1 Paracoccaceae bacterium | reverse complement strand
TGGAGCGGGCGATGAGATTCGAACTCACGACCCTTACCTTGGCAAGGTAATGCTCTACCCCTGAGCTACGCCCGCGTCCTTTGGGTGTGCGGTCATTTACAAACCCCGACCGAGCGCCGCAAGGGGGAAATCGCCAACGCCCGCGAATTTCCGCGGCCGCGTCCTCAAGCGCCCGCGGGGCGGTTCCGACCTCTCTCCGGGATCAAACCGTGGCCGATCCTGCATCCTGTGCAATGACGGCGTCGGCAAGCACGTCCTCGGAATGGGCGATCACGCCGTCCTCGGGCAGAAGCAGAACGCCATAGGCGCCGGGCTCGTCGATCGAAAGCGAGGAATCGACCGCCACGAGGTCGAGCGGCCCCTGGTGGCAGGTGCTCTTGAACATCGTCCAGGGCACGCCGCCGCGGCTGCCGGAGATCGTGCGGTGGACATGGCCGCAGAAGAGATGCGCTCCGTGCCGTGCCAGAAGCGGGATCAGGTCCTCGCCCTCGACGAGCGGGATTGCGTCCATACCCGGGATCCCGACGGGGTAAGGAGGGTGGTGGGAGAAGACCAGCGGCAGCCGCCCCTCCGCCGCTGCCAGCGCTTCGACGAGCCAGGCACGGCGCCGGTCGCAGAGCAACCCGGCATGGTGGCCCGCGCGGTAGGGCGGGCCGTCGAGCGTGTCGAGGGTGACGATCCGGTGGTGCGAGAGGTCGCGCACGGCCTGGACGTGGCCCGAGGCGGTGCGCGGTGCGTCCGGAAAGGCCTCGAGGAAGGCCTCGCGGCGGTCGTGGTTGCCGAGCATCGGCAGCACCGGCAGCGGCAGGCCGGCGACCGCGCCGGCGAGGCGCGCGTATTCGGCCGGACCGCCGTTGTGGGCGAGATCGCCCATCAGGATCAGCACCTCGGCATCGGGGTGGCGGGCGAGCGCGTGATCGAGCGCCTCGCCGAAGCGGGCGAGCGGGTCGAGACCGATGATCGAGCCGCCCTCCTCGACGATATGAAGATCGGTCATCACGAGGAGCTTGTGCATGGGCTGCCCTCCGCAGCAGATCGCCTGAGCGGTGCCACAGGACGCGCGGCGATGGAACCGGGATTCGCGCCCCGACCGGTACGGCCGGGCCGGCAACGCGCGGTCTGGCATTCTTCCGGTCGGAAATATCCCCGCCGTAGGCATCGGTCTCTTTGGCGGTTCGCTCAGGGAGGAGGGCGGAGTCGCCGCGCGGGCCCCGCGCGGCTCCGGGCCCAACGGGAGGAGCCGCCGCCAGGGGGCGACGACGGGCGGGAGCGCTCCGGTGCCGGTCCGGAGGAGCGGGCCGGGCTAGGGGTCGCGCGCGGCGCGGCGCGGTCCGGGCGGGGCTGCTGGATCAGGTCCCACCGGTTGCCCCACGGGTCGCTGAAGACGGCGACGCGACCATAGGGTTCGTCGCGCGGCGGCGCCTCGAACCTCACGCCGGCGGCGGTGAAAGCGGCGAAGTTGCGGTCGAAGTCCGCGGTCTTCAGGAAAAGCCAGACCCGCCCGCCGCCCTGGTTGCCGATCGCGGCCGTCTGCGCGTCGCCCAGGGCGCGGGCGAGCAGGATCTCGGTGGCTGCTCCCGGCAGCCCGATCCGCACCCAGCGCTTGCCGCCGCCGAGCGCGCTGTCCTCGCGAAGCTCGAATCCGAGCCGGCCGACAAAGAACGCCAGTGCCTCGTTGTAGTCGGGGACGATGAGCGCCACGAGCGCGAGCCGCTCCGGCATCAGCCGAGCTCGATCAGCAGGTCCTTGGCGTCGATCTGGCCGCCCGGCTGGACATGGATCGCCTTCACCGTGCCTTCGCGTTCGGCATAAAGCCCGGTCTCCATCTTCATCGCCTCGATGGTCAGCAGGATGTCGCCGGGCTTCACCGCCTGGCCCTCGCGCACGGCGATGGTCGAGACCGCACCCGGCATCGGCGCGCCGATCTGGTTTGGGTTGCCGATCTGGGCCTTCGGCCGCACCTCCGTGGACGCCTGCACGGTGCGGTTCGCAATCCGGACCACCCGGGGCTGGCCGTTCAGCTCGAAGAACACCCGGACCTCGCCGCGATCGTCGGTCTCGCCGACGGCCTGGAGGCGGATCTCGAGCGTCTTGCCGGGGTCGATCTCGGCCTCGATCTCCTCTCCCGGCTCCATGCCGTAGAAGAAGGTGCGGGTCGGCAGGGTGCGCACGGGCCCGTAGATCCGGTGGCGGCCCATGTAGTCGAGGAAGACCTTGGGATACATCAGGTAGCCGTTCAGGTCCTCGTCGTCGACCTTGAACCCCTCGAGCTCCTCGATCAGCTTCGCGCGTGTCTGCTCGATGTCGACCGGCGCAGCGTGCAGGCCGGGGCGGTCGGTGATCGGTGTCTCGCCCTTCAGCACCTTCTTCTGCAATGCCTTCGGCCAGCCGCCCGGAGGCTGGCCGAGGACGCCCTTCATCATCTCGACGACCGACTCGGGGAAGGCCACGTCCTTGTCGGGGTTCTCGACGTCAGCGCGGGTCAGGCCCTGGGCGACCATCATCAGCGCCATGTCGCCCACGGTCTTCGACGATGGCGTGACCTTCACGATGTCGCCGAACATGAGGTTCACCTCGGCATAGGCCTCGGCCACCTTGTGCCAGCGCTCCTCGAGGCCGAGCGAACGCGCCTGCGCCTTGAGGTTGGTGAACTGGCCGCCCGGCATCTCGTGGAGATAGACCTCCGAGGCGGGCGACTGCATGCCGCTCTCGAAGGCGGCGTAATGGGCGCGGACCTGTTCCCAGTAGTTCGAGATCTCACGGATCGCGCCGATGTCGAGCCCGGTCGGTCTGTCGGTGTGGCGGAGCGATTCGACCACTGTGCCGAGGGTGGCCTGGCTCGTGTTGCCCGAAAGCGAATCCATCGCCGCGTCGACCGCGTCCACGCCGGCCTCGGCGGCGGCGAGGATCGTGCCGCTGGCGATGCCGGCGGTGTCGTGGGTGTGGAGGTGGACGGGCAGGCCGATCTCCTCCTTCAGCGCCTTGACGAGGATCCGCGCGGTGGTCGGCTTCAAGAGCCCCGCCATGTCCTTCAGCCCGATGATGTGGGCGCCGGCATCGCGGAGCTCCCGGGCCATGCTGAGGTAGTACTTGAGGTCGTATTTCGAGCGCTCGGGGTCGAGCATCTCGCCGGTGTAGCAGATCGCGCCCTCGAGGATCTTGCCGGACTCCAGGACCGCGTCCATGGCGACGCGCATGTTCTCGACCCAGTTCAGCGCGTCGAACACCCGGAACAGGTCGACGCCGGTCTCGGCGGCCTGAGCCACGAAGAACTTCACGACGTTGTCGGGATAATTGGTGTAGCCGACGCCGTTGGCGCCGCGGAAGAGCATCTGCAGGAGCGTGTTCGGCATCGCCCGCCTGAGATCGCGCAGCCGCTGCCAGGGGCATTCCTGCAGGAACCGGTAGGCGACGTCGAAGGTGGCCCCGCCCCAGCATTCGACCGAGAACAGGTTCGGCAGGTTCGCCGCATAGGCCGGCGCCACGCGGATCATGTCGATCGAGCGCATCCGGGTGGCCAGAAGCGATTGCGGCGCGTCGCGCATCGTGGTGTCGGTGACGAGGACCTGGCTCTGCGCCAGCATCCAGTCGGCCACCGCCTTGGGTCCCTTCTCGTCGAGGAGCTGCTTGGCTCCGGGCGCCGGATCGGCGCGGAGCGCCGGGGGCTTTGGCAGCCGCGCCTCGGGCGAGGGCATCGGGCGGCCCTTGGTTTCTGGATGGCCGTTGACGGTGACGTCGGCGATGTAGGTCAGGATCTTCGTCGCCCGGTCCCGGCGCTTCTTGAACGTGAAGAGCTCCGGCGTCTCGTCGATGAACCTGGTGTGATAGGCATTGCTGAGAAAATCGGGGTTCTTGAGAAGGTTCTCCACGAAGGAGATGTTGGTCGCCACGCCGCGGATGCGGAACTCGCGCAGCGCCCGGTCCATGCGCGCTATCGCGGCCTCGGGCGTTGGCGCCCAGGCGGTGACCTTCTCCAGGAGCGAATCGTAATAGCGGGTGATCACCGCGCCGGAATAGGCGGTGCCGCCGTCGAGCCGGATGCCCATGCCCGTGGCGCCCCGGTATGCGGTGATCCGGCCGTAGTCGGGGATGAAGTTGTTGAGCGGGTCCTCGGTGGTGATCCGGCACTGGATGGCGTGGCCGTTCAGCTTCACGTCCTGCTGCGAGGCGGTGCCGGTGGCCTCGACGAGGCTCTTGCCCTCGGCCACCTTGATCTGCGCCTGGACAATGTCGATCCCGGTGACCTCCTCGGTCACCGTGTGCTCGACCTGGATCCGCGGGTTCACCTCGATGAAGTAGAACTCGCCGGACTCCATATCCATCAGGAACTCGATGGTGCCCGCGCATTCGTAGTTCACCGCCTCGGCGACCTTCTTGCCGAGGTTGCAGAGCTCCTCGCGCTGGGCCGGCGAGAGATAGGGGGCGGGGGCGCGTTCGACAACCTTCTGGTTGCGCCGCTGGACCGAGCAGTCGCGCTCCCAAAGGTGATAGATGTTGCCCTCCTTGTCGCCGATGATCTGCACCTCGACGTGGCGGGCGCGGAGGATCATCTTCTCCAGGTAGCCCTCGCCATTGCCGAAGGCGGCCTCGGCCTCGCGGCGGCCCTCGCGGACCTTCTCGGCGAGTTCCGCGGGCTTCAGAATCGGCCGCATCCCCCGGCCACCGCCGCCCCAGGAGGCCTTCAGCATCAGCGGATAGCCGATCTCCTCGGCCTGGCGCGCGACCTCGTCCATATCGTCGCCGAGGACCTCGGTCGCCGGAACGACCGGCACCCCCGCCGCGATCGCGACCTTTCGGGCCGAGGCCTTGTCGCCCAGGCGGCGCATGGTCTCGGCAGTGGGGCCGATGAAGGCGATGCTGGCCTTCTGGCAGGCGTCGACGAAGTCGGGGTTCTCGGAAAGCAGGCCATAGCCCGGGTGGATCGCGTCGGCGCCTGCATCCTTTGCAACGCGGATGATCTCGGGGATCGACAGGTAGGCTTGGACCGGGCCGAGACCGGCACCGATGCGGTAGGCCTCGTCGGCCTTGAAGCGGTGGAGCGAGAGCTTGTCCTCCTCGGCGTAGACGGCGACCGTGCGCTTGCCGAGTTCGTTCGCCGCGCGCATCACCCGGATCGCGATCTCGCCGCGGTTGGCGATCAGGATCTTCTTGAACTCGGGCATCGGCGGCATCCTCCCAGGCGGATGCGCGCACTCTAGGGTTGCCGCATTGCGGCGCAATCCCCATTCGGACCGGTTGCGGTGGAATTGCGACGGCGCCCGCGGGGGACGGCGGCGCTCCCGTCCTCGGCCGGCGCGGGCAGGGCCCGCTTTTCCGGCGTTGGGCGTGGCGCCGCGCGGGTGCCCGCGCGGCGCCTTGGGGGCTGCTGTACTTGCGGCCAATTCAGCCTCGGGGCGTCTCTGGTCGAGGGTAAAGCCGGGGCCACGCCTCGACCCACCTTGCAGTTCCGGCGCTCAGAAGAGGATGAGCCGGGGTGCGAGGTCGGCAAAGGATCGCGCCCCCATCTGGCCCATGCAGGAAAGCATGTCGGCCTTGAGGATGTGGAGCGCATGGGCAGCGCCCAGGGGGCCCAGGGCGGCGAGGCCGTAGTGCGGGGCGCGACCGAGCATCACGAAGTCGGCACCGAGGGCCAGTGCGCGCAGCACGTCGAGGCCGGACTCGATGCCGGAATCGAAGATCAGCGGGAAGCCCGGACCGACGGCCTCGCGGATCGCCGGCAGCGCCTCGATCGTGGCCGGGGCGGCGTCGAACTGCCGGCCGGCATGGTTCGAGACCCAGATGGCGTCGGCCCCTTCCTGCTTCAGGCGGCGGGCGTCCTCGGCGCCGAGCACGCCCTTGACCACGAGCGGCCCCTCCCAGGCGGCGCGGAGCTCGGCGAGGTAGGCCCAGTCGGGGGAGGTGCGCAGGAGGTAGCCGATGTGCTGGTTCGAGGGCAGCGCCGAGCGGTTCTCGGAATAGCCCTCCATCAGCCGCATCCGCGGCATGCCGGTCCGAAGGGTCCCGAGCGCCCAGGCCGGGCAGCGCGCGACCTGGGCCAGAAGCCGCGGCGTGAGCTTCGGCGGGTTCGTGAGACCGCCCCGGATCTGTCGCTCGCGGCGCGAGGCGACCGGAACGTCGGCGGTGAGCACGAGCGTGTGAAAGCCCGCGTCCTTCGCGCGCTTCAGGATGTCGGCGCGGATGCCGGGGTCGCGGGGCGGGTAGAGCTGGAACCAGCCCTGGCCGCCGGCGTGCGGGCCGACCTCCTCGGGCGTGCGGCTCGCCACGGTGGAGAGGCAGTAGGGCAGGCCCGCTTCGGCCGCGACGCGGGCGAGTTGGCGCTCGGCATCGGGCCAGACCAGGCCCGACATGCCGACCGGCGCGATGCCGAGGGGCAAGGGATAGTCGCGGCCGAGCAAGCGGGTGGCGAGGTCGGGCTTGACCTCGCCGTGCAGGATCGAGGGGCGCAGGCGGATCCGGTCGAGCGCGTCGCGGTTCCGGCGGAGCGTGGACTCGGTGCCGGTGCCGCTGTCGAGATATTCCCAGACGAAATGCGGAATGCGGGCACGGGCCCGGGCGCGGAGGTCGCTGAGCGCGGGGAAGCGGGCGTCGAGATGGGCGGTGTCGGGCAGCGGCATTCCGGCGGTTATGCGCGCCCACCCGACGCGAGGCAAGTGGGCTGACGCAGGTACGACCGGGCCGGCATGTCTGTACGCGTCGGCGCGGAAGGTGGGGTATCTCGCAACCGGCAGCGGTTGGCGAACGAAGTGCGAACAATTCTTTAATTCGGCCGCCGGGCAGGCTAGATTGCGCGCCATGAGCAGCTACGACGAGCAGGACGCCTTCGAGGACGCCGCGGCGCGGCAGCCGCTGTCGCAACGCGCGATGGCGGCGCGGGGTGCGCCCTATCTCGACGAGCTCAACCCGGCGCAGCGGCAGGCGGTGGAGGCATTGGATGGGCCGGTGCTGATGCTGGCCGGCGCCGGGACGGGCAAGACCAAGGCGCTGACCACGCGGATCGCGCATCTGCTGCACCGGGGCCGCGCCCGGCCGAACGAGATCCTCGCCGTCACCTTCACCAACAAGGCCGCGCGCGAGATGAAGGAGCGGGTGGGCCGGCTCCTGGGAGAGACCGTCGAGGGGATGCCCTGGCTCGGCACCTTCCACGCGATCTCGGTGAAGCTCCTTCGCCGGCACGCCGAGCTCGTCGGGCTGAAGCCCACCTTCACGATCCTCGACACCGACGACCAGGTGCGGCTCCTGAAGCAGCTGATCCTCGCCGCCAACATCGACGAGAAGCGTTGGCCCGCGCGCCAGCTCGCGGCGCTGATCGACCGATGGAAGAACCGTGCCTGGACGCCCGAATCGCTGCCCGAAGCCGAGGCAGGCGGGTTCAACCACATGGGCGGCGAACTCTACGCCCAGTACCAGGACCGGCTGCGCACGCTGAACGCGGCCGATTTTGGCGACCTGCTGCTGCACTGCGTGACGATCTTACAGCGCCACGAGGACGTGCTGGCGCAGTACCGCCGCTGGTTCCGTTACATCCTCGTCGACGAATACCAGGACACCAACGTCGCCCAGTATCTCTGGCTGCGCCTGCTGGCGGGCGGCCACAAGAACATCTGCTGCGTCGGCGACGACGACCAGTCGATCTACGGCTGGCGCGGCGCCGAGGTGGGCAACATCCTGCGCTTCGAGAAGGATTTCCCGGGCGCGCAGGTGATCCGGCTGGAGCAGAACTACCGCTCGACGCCGCACATCCTGGGTGCCGCCTCGGGGCTCATCACCGCGAACAAGGGGCGGCTCGGCAAGACGCTCTGGACCGAGGCAAACGGCGGCGAGAAGCTCCGCCTTATCGGCCATTGGGACGGCGAGGAGGAGGCGCGCTGGATCGGCGAGGAGCTCGAGGCGATGGGCCAGGGCACGCGGGGGATGCGGCCCTACCGGCTGGACGAATGCGCGATCCTGGTCCGGGCCAGCCACCAGATGCGGGCCTTCGAGGACCGGTTCCTGACGATCGGCCTGCCCTACCGGGTGATCGGCGGCCCGCGCTTTTACGAGCGGCTGGAGATCCGCGACGCAATGGCCTATTTCCGCGTCGCCGTCAGCCCGGACGACGACCTGGCCTTCGAGCGGATCGTCAACGTGCCGAAGCGCGGCCTGGGCGACAAGGCGATCCAGAAGATGCAGGTGGCGGCGCGCGCGAACGGCGTGTCGCTCGTCGAGGGCGCGCGGCTGGTGCTGGCCGCGGGCGATCTCACCGGCAAGGCCAAGGCGGAGCTTCAGGCGCTGCTCGCGGGCTTCGGGCGCTGGCACGGCGCGGCGCTCGACGCCGGCGGGAACCACGTGGCGCTTGCCGAGACGATCCTCGAGGAATCCGGCTACACGGCGATGTGGCAGAACGAGAAGACGCCGGAGGCGCCGGGGCGGCTGGAGAACCTCAAGGAGCTTGTGAAGGCGCTCGAGGAATTCGACACGCTGCAGGGCTTCCTCGAGCATGTCGCACTGATCATGGACAACGAGACCGACGAGGGGGAGGCCAAGGTCTCGATCATGACCTTGCACGCCGCCAAGGGGCTCGAGTTTCCTGCGGTGTTTCTGCCGGGCTGGGAGGACGGCCTTTTCCCGAGCCAGCGCAGCATGGACGAGAACGGGCTCAAGGGCCTCGAGGAGGAGCGCCGGCTCGCCTACGTCGGGATCACCCGGGCCCAGGAGCTCTGCACGATCTCGTTCGCGGCCAATCGGCGGGTCTATGGCCAGTGGCAGAGCCAACTGCCCTCGCGCTTCATCGATGAGCTGCCGGAGGATCACGTCGAGGTGCTGACGCCGCCCGGACTTTATGGCGGCGGCTATGGCGCGGCGGGGATGGCGGCGACGATGGAGGCGCGCGTAGCCTCGGCCAATGTCTACAACTCCCCCGGCTGGAAGCGGATGCAGGCGCGCGCGGCCGAACGTGGGGTGGCGCAGCCGAAGGAGTCGCGCAACGTCACGATCGATCTCGACGCCGTGTCGGCCTTCGCTGAGGGCGACCGGGTGTTCCACCAGAAGTTCGGCTACGGCGCGGTGACGGGAATCGAGGGCGACAAGCTCGACATCGCCTTTGACAAGGCCGGCCAGAAGAAGGTTGTGGCCCGCTTCCTGGTGGCGGCCGAGCGGGCCGACGACGTGCCGTTCTGAGCGCTGGCCGCCTCTGGCATTTTGCATTTCTCATTGCGGACCGCGGAAAAGAAAGCGGGCCGGAGCGTGGAAGCTCCGGCCCGAAGGAATGACGGCGGCCCCAGGGAGGAGGAGAGGCCGCCGCCGGAAACAGAAAACCCAGGGAGGAGGAGGGCTTTCTGATTTCCTGGGCAAGTGCGCTGCACCCGCCGTTGCACCCAAACATACGCCTATGCTGCGAGTGCACAATACCTGACGGACGCAATGCTGCTATGCAGCATCCGCATATGTTTTCTTGAATATGTCTTGCTTGGATCTTGAGCATTGTGCCCGGAACGGGGGCAGAATGGGAAGGATGCGGCACGGACTGGCTTTCGGTTTCGCACGAATCCAGCGGCCGGCGGCGGTTCCGCAAGAACAACCGGGTCGAGAGTCGGTGCCTGGGATTTCATGGGACCGGGCCGAACACACACCGAATCATGAGTCGGGAATTGGGCTGATTTCCAACCCATTCTCGGGTCCGAAGTGGCAAGTTGGGCCCTGGAGTAGGGCATTTTGGTTGGATCTTCGGGAAAAAATGGGAGAAACCGGAGATCTGCCAGTCTACCGATATGTTGTGTCACTTCGAGTGCAAACCACCATCTGCGGACGATCTTGCCTTGAATTAGATGCGCCGTTCCGTACTCTAGGGGCCGTCGTACCGTCACTTCGGTTCCGGTCGGTCGATTTCCAGTTGATTTCCATGAATTCCCATGGCATCCCTATTAGCACGATGAGGACGGGACAGATGAGGGGCACATAGAACCCCGAACAAGGCGACCAAAGTCAGGTTTCATACAGGCACCCGCTTTCATCGATCGAAGAGATCCGGCGCGCGCGTGAGCAGCATCCCCCCAGGTGAAGCGCGAAGCCGGACAGCCCAGAAATGGGACGAGGGCGGCGGATTGGGCGGTGGCAGCATCCCAATCCGCCGTTTTCATTGACGGGGGCGAGGTCAGAGAGGCGCGAGGCCGTGGCGCGCGTGTTCAGAGGCGAGTTCCACCAGAAGGTGGATGGGAAGGGCCGGGTCTCGATCCCGGCCAGCTTCCGCCGCGTTCTCGAAGCGCAGGATCCCGACTGGCAGACCGGCAAGCGCCCGCGCTTCGTCATTGTCTACGGCGACGAGCGCCGCAAACACCTGGAATGCTTCTCGATCAACGCGATGGAAGATGTCGACGCCCGCATCGCGCTGATGCCGCGCGGCTCGCCGGAACGGCGGGCGATGGAGATGCTGGTCTATACCTTCTCGCAGGACGCCGAGGTTGACGAGGACGGCCGCATCGTGCTGCCGCAGAAACTCCGGGACAAGATCGGCATCGGTGGTGAGGCCTATTTCGCAGGCACCTCGGACACGTTCCAGATCTGGAAGCCCGAGACCTATGCGGCGCAGGAAAAGGCGCGGCTTTCGAACGTGCTCGGCGCCCTGCCCGACGGCGCCGACGAGTTCTCGTTCCTGCCCGAGCTACCGGCCCGGGGAGGCTGAATGATGGCCGCGGCCGCCATGAAGACGCCCCGCGCGACCCCACCAGAATCACCGCACATCCCCGTCCTCCTGCGCCCGCTCCTCGAGGCGGTATCGCCGGTCCACGGCTTCTGGGTCGACGGCACGTTCGGTGCGGGCGGCTACGCGCGGGGGTTGCTCGAGGCCGGCGCCGAGCGAGTGATCGGCATCGACCGCGACCCGACGGCCTTCGACCTCGCCGCGCCATGGGCGGCAGGGTACGGCGCGCGGCTCAGGCTGGTGGAAGGGACGTTTTCCGACCTCGACCGGATCGCCGGCGCGCCGGTCGAGGGCGTGGTGCTCGATCTCGGCGTTTCCTCGATGCAGCTCGACCAGGCCGAGCGCGGCTTCTCGTTCCAGAAGGACGGGCCCCTCGACATGCGGATGGGCGCGGAGGGGCCGAGCGCGGCCGAGCTCGCCAACACCCTGCCCGAAGGCCAGCTCGCCGATATCCTCTACCAGTACGGCGAGGAGCGCGCCTCGCGGCGGATCGCGCGGGCGATCGTAGCGGCGCGCCCGATGCACACCACGCTGCAACTGGCCGAGGTGGTGGCGCGCTGCCTGCCACGGCCGAAGCCCGGCCAGAGCCATCCGGCGACGCGGACCTTCCAGGCGCTTCGGATCGCGGTGAACGACGAATTCGCACAGCTGGTGCAAGGGCTTGAAGCTGCGGAACGGGCCCTGAAGTCCGGCGGCAAGCTCGCGGTCGTGAGCTTCCATTCGCTCGAGGACCGGATCGTGAAGCGGTTCCTCCAGCTGCGCTCGGCTGCCACTGGTGGCGGCAGCCGCCACGCCCCCGAGGCCGAGGTGGCGGCGCCGGCGTTTCGACTCCTCACTCGCGCCGTTGCCCCCGACGCGGCGGAGATCGCCCAGAACCCCCGCGCGCGCTCGGCCAAGCTGCGCGTCGCCGAACGCACCGAAGCCCCGGCCGCCGCCGTCGAACGCAAGGCGCTGGGGCTGCCAGAACTCGCTCTCAGGGAACTGAACCGATGAAAGCCTTCCTTTCCGTCCTCGCGGCCTTCGCGGTCATGGGCCTCGCCTTCTGGGCCTACCGGGAAAACTACGCCACGCAGGCCGCGCTAGACGAGGTGGAGCAGCTCGAACGCGAGATCGCGGGCGCGCGCGACGCGCTTTCGGTGCTCCGCGCCGAGTGGGCCTACCTCAATCGCCCCGACCGGCTGCGCGATCTTGCCGAGCTCAATTTCGACCGGCTCAATCTCCTGCCGCTCAGGCCCGAGCAGTTCGGTTCGGTCGATCAGGTGGCGTTTCCGCCGGAGCCCGGGCTTCTGCCGTTGTCGGTCGACCCGGTAGACGTGATCGGAATAGAGGAGCCGCAGGGATGATCCGCGCCCCGCTCCGGCCGCTCGCCCGCATCCTCGAGGCCCGCGCCAAGGGCGAGAACCCCGACGCCATCGAGCGCGAGAACATCCGGCTGCGCCACGAGGAGCAGCGCGATCGCGCCCGCGCCCGCGCCGAGAGCCGGCTGTTCATCCTGGCGCTCTTCTTCTTCTGCGCTTTCGGCACGGTCGGGATCCGGATGGGCGTCCTGGCCGCGACCGAGCCGGCCGAGCCGCGCTCGGCAGGATCCGGCCTGCAGATCCTCGCCAACCGCGCCGACATCGCTGACCGCAACGGCCGGATTCTCGCCACCAACCTCGTGACCTATTCGCTCTATGCCCAGCCGCAGCAGATGACCGACCCCGAAGGCTCGGCGCGCGCGCTCGGCGAGATCTTCCCCGATCTCGACACCGCGCGGCTGGCCCGCGACTTCACCGGCGAGCGCACCTTCGTCTGGATCAAACGGCGGATCGCGCCCGAGCAGATGCAGGCGGTACACGACATCGGCGATCCGGGGCTCCTGTTCGGGCCGCGCGAGATGCGGCTCTACCCGAACGGCGCGCTCGCCGCCCACGTGCTGGGCGGCGCCGGCTTCGGCCGCGAGGGGGTGCACTCGGCCGAGGTGATCGGCCGGGCGGGCGTCGAGCAGACCTTCGACGCCTGGCTGCGCGATCCGGTGAACGAGGGTCGCCCGCTGCAGCTGTCGCTCGACCTCACGGTGCAGGCGGCGGTCGAGCAGGTGCTTGCCGGCGGCATGATGCTGATGAACGCCAAGGGCGCCACCGCAATCCTGATGGACGCGCACACCGGCGAGGTGCTCTCGCTCGCCTCGCTGCCCGATTTCGATCCCAACGACCGGCCCCTGCCTCCCACCTCGGGCGACCCCTCCGACAGCCCGCTCTTCAACCGCGCGGTGCAGGGGGTCTACGAGCTTGGGTCAACGTTCAAGACCTTCGCGGTGGCGCAGGCGCTCGAGCTTGGCCTCGTTTCGCCGGATACGATGATCGACACCCGCAGCCCGATGACCTACGGCCGCCACCGGATCTCGGATTTCCGCAACTACGGGCCGCAACTCTCGGTGACCGACGTCATCGTGAAAAGCTCGAACGTGGGCACCGCGCGGATCGCGATGGAGATCGGTGGCGAGCGGCAGCGGGCTTTCCTCGACAGCCTCGGTCTCCTGGATCCAACGGCGCTGGAATTGGCCGAGGCGCCCGGGATCAAGCCGCTCTTCCCGCAGCGGACCTGGCCCGAGATCTCGACGATGACGATCGCCTACGGCCACGGCATCTCGGCCTCGCCGGTGCACCTTGCGGCGGCTTACGCGACGATTGTCAATGGCGGCACGAGGGTGACGCCGACGGTCTTGCGGAACCCGACCCCGGCGCGCGGCGCGCGCGTGATCTCGGAGGAAACCTCGGCGCTCGTCCGCGGCATGATGCGCGCGGCGGTCGAGCAGGGCACGGCCACGCTGGCCGAGGTGCCGGGCTACGCCGTGGGCGGAAAGACCGGCACCGCCGACAAGCCGCGCCGCGACGGGCGTGGCTACGAGGAGGACAAGGTGATCACGACTTTCGCGGGCTTCTTCCCGGCGGAAGCGCCGGCCTATGTGCTCGTCGTCACCCTCGATGAGCCGGTCGAGACCTCGGGCCCGGAGCCGCGTCGCACGGCGGGCTGGACCGCGGTTCCTGTGGCGGCCGAGATCATCCGCCGGGCGGCACCGCTCCTGGGACTCAGGCCCGAGATTGAAACCGGCGAGGCAAACGGAGTAACACTCGCCCGGAACTGAGGCGCGGGCAGGGGGCCATGGGCGCGGCGAAAACGCTTTCGGAACTGGGGCTCAGGGCACAGGGCGGGCGCGAGGCGCAGGTCACGGGGCTGGCGGTCGACAGCCGGAAGGTGAAGTCGGGAATGCTGTTCGCCGCGCTGCCCGGCAGCCGGGCGCACGGCGCGGAGTTCATCCAGTACGCGCTGAGGATGGAGGCGGGCGCGGTCCTGACCGATGCCGAAGGCGCGCGGATCGCGGCCTCCGAGCTCAAGGCGGCCGGCGTGCCCTTGGTGGTGGCGACCGAGCCGCGCGAGGCGCTGGCGCGCGCGGCGGCGCTCTGGTTCGGCGCCCAGCCGGAAACCGTGGTGGCGGTGACCGGCACCAACGGCAAGACCTCGGTGGCGAGCTTCACCCGGCAGATCTGGGCGGCGCTGGGCCACGCGGCCTGCAATCTCGGCACCGTCGGGATCGAGGGCGCCTGGTCGGCGCCCCTCGGCCACACCACGCCCGAGCCTACGGAACTCCACGCGCTCCTGGCCGAGATGGCCGAGGCCGGCGTCACCCATCTGGCGATGGAGGCCTCCTCGCACGGGCTCGACCAGCGCCGGCTCGACGGGGTGCGGCTGAAGGCGGCCGGGTTCACCAATCTCAGCCGCGACCACCTCGACTACCACGGCTCGATGGACGCCTATCTCGCCGCCAAACTCGGTCTCTTCACCCGGCTTCTGCCCGAGGACGGGATCGCCGTGGTCAATCTCGACGACGGCTACGGGCCGCGGGTCGCCGAGACGGCGCGGCGGGCGGGGCTGGATCTGATCGGCACGGGCTGGAGCCCGGAGGCCGACATCCGGCTTCTGGGCCAGCGCTTCGACGCCACCGGGCAGGAGCTGCGCTTCTCGGTGGCCGGCGAGGTGCACCAGCTTCGCCTCGGCCTGATCGGCGGCTTCCAGGCCGAGAACGTGCTGGTGGCCGTCGGACTGGCTGTCGCCGCCGGCGAGGCGGCGGCTGACGCGGTCAGGGTGCTGCCGAAGCTCGAGACGGTGCGGGGGCGGATGCAGCTTGCCGCGACCCGTGATAACGGCGCGGCGGTCTTCGTCGACTACGCCCACACGCCCGAAGCCGTGGCGACCGCGCTGAAGGCGCTGCGCCCGCATGTGATGGGCCGGCTCGTCGCCGTGATCGGCGCCGGCGGTGACCGCGACCGGGGCAAGCGGCCGCAGATGGGCCGCGCGGCGGTCGCCCACGCGGATGTTGTATTTGTGACAGACGACAATCCGAGGAGCGAAGTTCCGGCGGCGATTCGTGCAGAAATCCTGCAAGCGTGCCCCGAGGCGAACGAGGTTGGCGACCGCGCCGAGGCGATCCTTAGGGCGGTGGACGCGCTCGGACCCGGCGATGCGCTCCTGGTGATGGGCAAGGGCCACGAACGGGGCCAGATCGTGGGCGACACGGTTTATCCCTTCGACGATGTGGAACAGGCGAGCGTGGCGGTCGCCGCGCTCGACGGGAGGGTCTGATGGCGCTTTGGACCTCGGCCGAGGCCGAAGCCGCAACCGGCGGCCGCGCCACCCGGCCCTTCGAGGTGACGGGACTGTCTATCGACAGCCGCGAGATCGGGCGTGGCGAGATGTTCGTGGCGCTGACCGCGGCGCGCGACGGCCACGAATTCGCCGCCGACGCGCTCAAGAAGGGCGCGGCCGCGGCGCTGGTCTCCCACGTCCCCGAGGGCCTGACCGAGGCGGACCCGCTCCTGATCGTGCCCGACGTGTTCAAGGCGCTGCAGGATCTCGCCCGCGCCGGGCGCGCGCGGACGCGGGCGAAGGTCGTGGGCGTGACCGGCTCGGCCGGCAAGACCTCGACCAAGGAGATGCTCCGCGCCGTCCTCGGCGGCCAGGGCCGGGTGCACGCCGCCGAGAAGAGCTTCAACAACCATTGGGGCGTGCCGCTCACCCTGGCGCGGATGCCTACGGACGTCGACTTCGCGGTGATCGAGATCGGCATGAACGCGCCGGGCGAGATCGCGCCGCTCGCGCGCATGGCGGTCCTCGACGTGGCGTTGATCACCACCGTCGCCCCGGCGCATCTCGAGGCCTTCGAGTCGGTCGAGGCGATTGCCCGCGAAAAGGCCGCGATCCTCGAAGGGCTGAAGCCCGGCGGAATTGCGGTCCTCAATCGCGACATCGAGACCTGGCCGATCCTGAAATCGAGCGCCGAGGCGGTCGGCGCTTCCATCGTGACGTTCGGCGCCTCCGAGGCGGCCGATTTCCGCCTGGCCTCGGCCCAGCTTGCCGGTGGCATGACGGTGGCCAAGGGCACGGCGCGGGGCCAAGAGGTCCTGTTCAAGGTGATGTCGCCGGGTCGCCATTTCGCACTCAATGCGCTCGCCGTTCTTGCCGTGGCCGACGTGCTCGGCCTCGACCCGGCGATCGCGGCGGGCGACATCGGCCTTTGGCGGCCGGTCGAGGGGCGGGGCATGCGCGAGCGGCTAGTCCTCGACATCGTCGACGACCATCTCGCGATCGACCTGATCGATGACGCCTACAATGCCAACCCCGCCTCGATGGCCGCCGCGCTCGACACACTCGCCGCCGGCGAACCGGTCGACAACGTCGGCCGGATCATGCCGGGCCGTCGCATCGCGATCCTCGGCGACATGCTGGAGCTGGGCCCGAGCGAGCGCGAGCTTCACGCCGGGCTCGCCCGTCACCCGGCGATGGCGGAAGTCACGCTGGTGCACTGCGTCGGCCCGAGGATGCGGGCGCTGCACGAGGCGCTGCCAGCGGCCAAGCGCGGCGAGTGGCACGAAACCGCCGACGCGCTGGCCGCCCGCGCCCACCGGCTGATCGACGCCGGCGACGTGGTGCTGGTAAAGGGCTCGAAGTCGAGCCATGTCAGCCGGGTGGTTGACGCAATCCGCAAACTGGGCCAATCGGCCCCCAGCGAGGGGTAGGCTCATGCTCTATTGGCTCACCGTGTTTTCGGACGGCGGAGATTTCTTCAATCTTTTCCGCTACATCACCTTCCGTGCCGGAGGTGCGTTCTTCACCGCGCTGGTCTTCGGCTTCATCTTCGGCCAGCCGCTGATCAACATGCTCAGAGTGCGCCAGAAGAAGGGCCAGCCGATCCGCGAGGACGGGCCGCAGAGCCATTTCGCCAAGGCCGGAACGCCGACGATGGGCGGGCTCCTGGTGATCTCGGCGCTGATCGTCGCCACGTTGTTCTGGGCGCGGCTCGACAACCCCTATGTCTGGCTCGTACTCGGCGTCACCGTGTGCTTCGCGCTGATCGGCTTCGCCGACGACTACGCCAAGGTGACGAAGATGACCACCAAGGGCGTATCCGGCAAGGTGCGCTTCGGCATCGGACTCGTGGTCGCGGCGGTGGCGGGCTTTGTGGCCGCCTATATCCACCCGGCCGACCTGTCCAACGAACTCGCATTTCCTGTGTTCAAGGAGCTCCTTGTCAATCTCGGCATCTTCTTCGTGCCCTTCGCGATGATCGTGATCGTCGGCTCGGCCAATGCGGTGAACCTGACCGACGGGCTCGACGGGCTGGCGATCATGCCGGTGATGATCGCGGCCGGCACGCTCGGGATCATCGCCTATGCCGTGGGCCGGGTCGACTTCAGCCAGTATCTCGACGTGCACTACGTGCCGGGGACCGGCGAGCTCCTGGTGTTCACCGCGGGCCTGATCGGCGGCGGGCTCGGGTTCCTGTGGTACAACGCGCCGCCGGCGGCGGTCTTCATGGGAGACACCGGCTCGCTTGCTCTCGGCGGCGCGCTCGGCGCCATCGCGGTGGCGACCAAGCACGAGATCGTGCTGGCGATCGTCGGCGGGCTTTTTGTGGTCGAGGCGCTCTCGGTGATCATCCAGGTCGCCTACTTCAAGCGCACCGGCAAGCGGGTGTTCCTGATGGCGCCGATCCATCACCACTACGAGAAGAAGGGCTGGGCCGAGCCGCAGATCGTGATCCGGTTCTGGATCATCAGCCTGATCCTGGCGCTGATCGGGCTCGCCACGCTGAAGCTGCGGTAGTGTCTGAGACCGGAGACGTCCCCGGCTACCTGTCGGGATCCGGGCCCAGAAGCGGCATCACGTCCACCGCGTCGCAGGGAAAGATCGTCATGTGCGGATGGCCCTCGAACAGCCTCGCCGCCGCCTCGTGCGATGGCGCGCGGACGACGACGAACACGGTCAGCTCGTTGACCGCGTCCGCCACGCCGTCCCGCGTGGTGCGCTTGGTCGGGCCGAGCGGCCCGCCCGCGTAGACGATCGCCTCCCGGTGCGCCTCGTCCCAGGCGGCCAGCGCGGCCAGGCCCACCTCGTCCCTCGCGCGCCGTTCCTCTTCGGACATCGCGTACCATGCGCGCCAGCGCGGGCTCGACTTGTTGCTGAGGAACACGGCCAGATAGGTGCCGGTGGATGCCATGTCCGGATCTCCTGTTCGCGCGCCGGTCGGGGGTGGGACCTCGCTGATCCATTCAGCGTATCGGCCTTGCCGGAAGAGTACAGGGCCCGCTATTCGACTCTAGCGCCCCCAGCGGGGCTGTTGGGGGGGTCGCGCGCACTCCCGGAGACGTTGGCTTCTTGAAAGGACCGCCATGGCCCACCCCGTTCCACCCACCGCCCTCGTCACCGGCGCCAATCGCGGCATCGGCTTCGCCATAGTGGAAGGGTTGGTGCGGCTGGGCCACGACGTCACCCTCGGCGCCCGGGACCCGAAGGCGGGGCGGGCAGCGGCCGGCAAGCTCGGCTGCCGCTGGGCCCATGTCGACCTGCGCGACCCCGAGACCTATTTCGAGGCGGTCACCGCGGCGGGAGGATTCGACGTGCTGGTGAACAACGCCGGCGTTCTGCGCGATGTCTCGCTTCTGGCCGAGGACAGCGACTTCGCCGAGGCGATGGAGGTGATGGTTGCCGCGCCGCTCGACCTGATCCGCCTCTGCGCGCCCCATTGGCGCGCGACCGGCTGGGGCCGGATCGTGAACCTCTCCTCGGGCTGGGGCTCTTTCGCCGAGGGGCTTGGCGGTCCGGGCGGTTACGGTGTCGCCAAGGCGGCGCTGAACGCGCTGACGAAGGCCTTGCCGCGCGACCTGCCGCCGGGGGTGAAGGTCAACGCCATGTGCCCGGGCTGGGTCCGCACGAGGATGGGCGGCGCCGGCGCGCCGCGGAGTCCCGAGGAGGGAGCCAACACCGCGCTCTGGCTCGCCACCCTGCCCGACGACGGCCCCACCGGAGGCCTATTCCGCAATCGCAAGCCGATTCCGTGGTAGCCTCCTTCACCCCGTTTCAAACGCTCCACGGGGGGTCACGGCGGATGTGACCCTCCGCGCCACCCGGCCCGCTTGCGCCGCCACCGGGGGCAAGGCACTGTCCGCCCCGCGAGGAGGAGGGCGCGCGATGATTCCGGTCAGGGGCTGCG
>JBFKAV010000056.1:0-19277 GCA_041621405.1 Paracoccaceae bacterium | reverse complement strand
GAGGTGTAGGTCACCGGCACCGAAAGCACCTTGATGTCGGTCTCGTAGCCCAGCGCCTTCAGCACGAAGGTGGTGGCCGCGGTGGTCGCGGTGATGTCGGTCCAGCCGACATCCGAGAAATTGATTGTGTCGCACTGGGCCGAGGCCTGGCCGGCGAAGGCGGCGAGGGCGAGGGCGGTGAATGTGAGGCGCATGGCCGTTCTCCCTGTGTTGGCTCTTTGGCCGCCATGAAACGGCGCTGCGGGCCGAAAGGCAACCGATTTGCTTGAGCACTTCTCGTTTTTGTTGATTGACGAGTCAATAAAGAATCCGGTAGCGGATCGCGGGAGGAGGCCGCGAATGCCCAAGGTCGGAATGGAACCCCTGCGCCGCGATGCGCTGGTGCGCGCCACCATCGCCGAGATCGGCCGCGCCGGCACGCTCGACGTGACGGTCGCGCAAATCGCCCGGCGGGCCGGCATGTCCTCGGCGCTCGCGCACCACTATTTCGGCAGCAAGGAGCAGATCTTCCTCGCCGCGATGCGCCACATCCTCTCGATCTACGGCGCTGAGGTGCGGGGCGCGCTGGCGGCGGCCGAGGGCGCCGAAGGCCGTCTGCGCGCGGTGATCCGGGCCAGCTTCTCGGAAGGCTCGTTCCGCCGCGAGGTTGTCTCGGCCTGGCTCCACTTCTACGTCCTCGCCCAGACCGTGCCCGAGGCGGGGCGGCTCCTCAGGGTCTATCAGGGGCGGCTCCGGTCGAACCTGCTCGGGCCGCTTCGCGCCCTCGTCGGCGCCTGCGCGGGCGAGGCAGCGGAGTGTCTCGGCGCGATGATCGATGGCGTCTACCTGCGCGAGGCGCTTGCCGGCCGCGCCCCGGACCGGGCCGGTGCGGTGCGGCTGGTCGAAGGCGTGCTGAAAGCGGAGATCGGGCGATGAAGGCACAACCCAAGGCCAGCCACTACGTCGACGGCGCCTGGCTCGAGGACGCGGCCGGCGACGCGATCGCAGCGCTCTACCCCGCAACCGGCGAGGAGATCGCCCGGGTCCACGAGGCCACGGAGGCCGTCACCGAGGCCGCGCTCGCCGCCGCCGCCCGGGCGCAGGGCCATTGGGCGGCGCTCAGGCCCGTGGAGCGCGGCCGCGTGCTCACCCGCGCTGCGGCGATCATCCGGGACCGCGCCGAGGAGCTCGCGCGGCTCGAGACGCTCGACACCGGCAAACCGATTTCCGAGACCCGCGCGGCCGACTGGCCCTCGGGCGCCGACGCGCTGGAGTATTTCGGCGGACTGGCCGCGACGATCGGCGGCGAGACGATCCCGCTCGGGGGCGACTGGGCCTACACGATGCGGGTGCCCGTGGGGGTCACCGTCGGCATCGGCGCCTGGAACTACCCCTCCCAGATCGCCTGCTGGAAGGCCGCGCCCGCGCTCGCCTGCGGCAACACCATGGTGTTCAAGCCCTCCGAGCTCACGCCCCTCGGCGCACTGAAGCTCGCTGAGATCCTGGTCGAGGCCGGCGCGCCGCCCGGCGTCTTTAATGTGTTGCAGGGCCGGGGCGGAGTGGGGGCAAGGCTCGTCTCCGACGCCCGGGTGCGGAAGGTCTCGCTCACCGGCTCGGTCCCCACGGGGCGCAAGGTCTACCAGATGGCCGCCGAGGGGCTGCGCCACGCCACGATGGAGCTCGGCGGCAAGTCGCCCATGATCGTCTTCGCCGACGCCGATCTCGACGCCGCCGTGGGCGCGGCGATGCTGGGGAACTTCTACTCCGCGGGCCAGGTCTGCTCGAACGGCACCCGCGTCTTCGTCGAGCGGGCGCTGGAAGCGGCCTTCCTCGACCGGCTGGTCGAGCGGACGCAGGCGATCACTCTGGGCGACCCTCTGGACGAGGCCACCACGCTCGGCCCGCTCGTCAGCGAGGCGCAGCGCGACAAGGTCCTGGGCTACATCGAGCGGGGCCGCGCGGAGGGCGCCCGCCTCGTCGCCGGCGGCGGCGTGCCGCAGCGCGAGGGGTACTTTGTCGAGCCGACGGTCTTCGCCGACGTGACCGACGCCATGACCATCGCGCGGGAGGAGATCTTCGGGCCGGTGATGTGCGTGCTCTCCTTCGACAGCGAGGCCGAGTCCGTTGCGCGGGCCAACGCCACCGGCTTTGGCCTCTCGGCCGGCGTCTTCACCCGCGATCTCGCCCGCGCCCACCGGGTGATCGGCGCCCTCGAGGCCGGCACCTGCTGGATCAACACGTACAACCTCACGCCCGTGGAGATGCCGTTCGGGGGCACCAAGCTCTCCGGCCTCGGCCGCGAGAACGGCCGTGCCGCGATCGAGCACTGGACCGAGGTGAAGACCGTCTATGTCGGCCAGGGAGGCGTCGATGCGCCCTGGTGAGACCGTGCCCGGCCCGGCCGAGCTCGAAGCCGCCTATGCCGTGACGCGGGGCGCCACCCAGCGCACGCCGCTTCTGGAATCCGAGGCGCTGGCGCGGGAGAGCGGCGCGGCGCGGGTGTTCGTCAAGGCCGAGAGCCTGCAATGGGCGGGCTCGTTCAAGATCCGTGGCGCCTACTGGCGGCTGACCCGGCTCACGCCGGAGGAGAAGGCTCGCGGCGTCGTGGCCTATTCCTCGGGCAACTTCGCGCAAGGCCTCGCCGCTGCCGGCCGCGCCCAGGGGGTGCCGGTGACGATCGTGATGCCGGTCGACGCGCCCGAGGCCAAGCGCACCGCGACCGAGGCTTTCGGCGCCCGCGTGGTGCCGTCCGTTCATGGGCCGCGCCCGCGCGAGGAGGCCGCCGCTACGCTCGCCCGCGAGATCGCGGCGCGCGACGGGCTGGTGCTGCTCCATCCGTTCGACGATCCGGCGATCGTCGCCGGCCAGGCGGGGGCCGGGCTCGAGGCGCTCGAGCAGCTGGCGAGGGCGGGGGCCGTGGCCGACCTGGTGCTCTGCCCGGTCGGCGGCGGTGGCCTCGTCGGCGGCGTGTCGCTGGCCTTCCGCAACGCAAGAGCGGAAACCGAGATCGTCGCCGTCGAGCCCGAGGGCTACCACGCCATGGGCGCCTCGCTCGCCGACGGCGAAATCCAGCGCGTGGCTTCGGGCTTGCCGACGATCTGCGACGCGCTGCAGGCCACGGCGCCGGGCGCCGCCCCCTTCGCGGCGGCCCGCGCAGCAGGCGTGAAGGGCGTTCGGGTGACGGACGCCGAGGTCCGCAGGGCGATGCGCTTCGCCTTCGAGCGGCTGAAGCTCGTGCTCGAACCCTCGGGCGCCGTCGCGGTGGCGGCGCTCCTCGCGGGCCGCGTCGCGGCCGATGGACGCACGGCGGTGGTCTACGCCACCGGCGGCAACATCGGCTTCGACGCCTTCCACCGCTACCTGGAGGACGCATGATCCCGGCCCGACCCCGCCGCGCCCGGCCATTCCCGGAGCGCTCCCGCCTTTCGTCGTGGGCCTTCGGCCTGCTCCTCGGGTTGGGCCCGGCGCCGCGCTGGCGCGCGGCGCGGTCGCGCCCGGGCATGCTGCCCGCTCCTTCCCTGTTTTCCAAGTACTCCACGGGGGGTGCGGGGTGTGTGAAACCCCCCGCGCGCGACCCGTGCTAGAGGCGGACTTCGTCATCGTCGGCGCCGGCTCGGCGGGTTCGGCGCTCGCCTTCCGGCTCTCCGAGGCCGGGGCCTCGGTCATCGTGATCGAGCACGGCGGCACCGACGCCGGGCCCTTCATCCAGATGCCGGGCGCGCTCTCCTTTCCGATGAGCATGGCGCGCTACGACTGGGGCTTCGCCTCCGAGCCCGAGCCCGGCCTCGGCGGCCGCCGGATGCCGGTGCCGCGCGGCAAGGTGATCGGCGGCTCGTCGTCGATCAACGGGATGGTCTACGTCCGCGGCCACGCGCGGGACTTCGACCACTGGGCCGAGGCCGGGGCCACCGGCTGGGCCTATGCCGACGTGCTGCCCTACTACAAGCGGATGGAATGCTGGCACGGCACGGGCGACCGGCAATGGCGCGGCACCGACGGTCCTCTGCACGTCACCCGCGGGACCCGCGAGAACCCGCTCTTCCACGCCTTCGTCGAGGCCGGGCGCGAGGCCGGCTACGGCCTCACCGAGGATTACAACGGCCACCGCCAGGAAGGCTTCGGCGCGATGGAGGCGACAATCTGGCGCGGCCGGCGCTGGTCGGCGGCCAACGCCTACCTGAAGCCCGCGCTCCGCCGGCCGACCTGCCGGCTGGTCCGCGCGCTGGCCCGGAAGGTCACGTTCGACGGCATCTGCGCCACCGGCGTCGAGGTCGCGCGCGGCGGCCGGGTCGAGACGATCCGCGCCCGCCGCGAGGTGATCTTCGCCGCCTCCTCGATCAACACGCCGAAACTGCTGATGCTCTCCGGCATCGGCCCAGGCAGGCATCTCGCGGAGCACGGAATTCCCGTCCTCGCCGACCGCCCCGGCGTCGGCGCGAACCTGCAGGACCACCTCGAGGTTTACGTCCAGTTCGCCGCCAGGAAGCCGATCACCCTCTACCGCTACTGGAACCTCGCCGGGAAGGCCTGGGTGGGCCTGCGCTGGCTTCTCACCGGCACCGGTCCCGGCGCCTCGAACCAGTTCGAGAGCACCGGCTTCATCCGCTCGGCCGCCGGGATCGACTATCCCGACATCCAGTTCCACTTCCTGCCGCTCGCGGTCAGCTACGACGGCAAGGTGGCGGCCAACGGCCATGGCTTCCAGGCCCACGTCGGGCCGATGCGCTCGAAGTCGCGCGGCACGGTCACGCTGCGCTCCCGCCGTCCCGAGGACGCGCCGGCGATCCGCTTCAACTACATGAGCCACGAGGACGACTGGGCCGAGTTCCGCGCTTGCCTGCGCCTGACCCGCGAGATCTTCACGCAATCGGCGATGGCCGAGCACGTCGCCCGCGAGATCGCGCCGGGGCCGGAGCTCCAGAGCGACGCGGAGCTCGACGCCTTCATCCGTGACCACGCCGAAAGCGCCTACCACCCCTGCGGCACCGCCAGGATGGGAAGCCGCGACGACCCGATGGCGGTGGTCGACCCCGACTGTAGGGTCATCGGCACGGAGGGCCTGCGGGTGGCCGACAGCTCGATCTTCCCGCGCATCACCAACGGCAACACCAACGCGCCCTCGATCCTGGTGGGCGAGAAGGCGGCCGACCACGTCCTCGGCCGGACCCCGCTGCCGCCGGAGAACCTCGAGCCCTGGATCCACCCCGACTGGCAAAGCGCGCAGCGCTAAGGCCGAGGCGGCCGCCCCCCTGTGCTGCGGCCCGAGGCGAAAACCCGGTTCTGCGGCGCAACGTCCGGTGGTAGCCTGCCAGCCGGGAGGTGCGCCATGGCCAAGAACATCGTCCTTCTCTGCGACGGAACCTCCAACGAGATCTCGCAGGACCGCACCAACATCCTGCGGCTCTTCGGCACGCTGGAGAAGGGGCCGGAGCAGGTCGTGTTCTACGACCCCGGCGTCGGCACCTTCGGCGCCGAGAACGCGGTCTCCTACTACTACCGCCGCGGCGTGGAGATCTGGGGCCTGCTGTCCGGCTGGGGCCTCGACCACAACGTCAAGGAGGCCTACCGTTTCCTCGTCGAGCAGTACGACGACGGCAGGCGCGCCAGCGGCAAGGACGTCGCGCCCGACCGGATCTACATCTTCGGCTTCAGCCGCGGCGCCTACACCGCGCGGGTCCTCGCGGGCTTCATCCACGCCCTCGGCCTGATCGACCCGGTCAACCTGAACCTGCTCGACTATGCCTATCGCGCCTACAAGGGCGTCGGCAGCAGCGGCGCCGAGATCCAGGCTGACGGCTCCCGCGACCCGCGCCAGAACCCCTTCGCCGAGGTCCGGCTCTTCGAGCGCATCCTCAGGCCCAAGCGGCCCGCGATCCGCTGCCTCGGCCTGTTCGATACCGTCGGCTCGATCCTGGAATGGGGGCGCAGCGGGCCGCGGTTCAGGTCCCATGCCTTCACCTCCAGCAACCGCAGCGTCGAGGCGGTGCGCCACGCCGTGGCGATCGACGAGCGACGGACGTGGTACCGGCCCCAGCTCTGGCCGGACGGCGGCGAGTTCTGGGACCACCCGATCAACCCCGGAGAGCGAAAGCCGCAGGACGTTAAGGAGGTGTGGTTCTCCGGCGTCCACGCCGATGTCGGCGGCGGCTACCCCGAAGCAAAGAGCCATCTCGCCAAGATCCCGCTCGCCTGGATGATCGAGGAGACGAAGGCATTGGGGCTGGGCTACAAGACGCGGACGGTGAACCAGCTGGTGCTCGGCGAAGACCCGGCGAAGGCCTACGTGAAACCCGACCCGATCGCCGCGCCGAACAACTCGATGAACTGGGCCTGGCGGTTGCTCGAGTACGTTCCCCGGCCCGCTCCGAAAATTGCCCCGGCGGTGCCGGGTACATTCCTTGGCTGGCACATTCCGCGTGGGCGACGGCGGCCCATGCCCCCGGGCGCGGCGATCCACGGCTCCGTGCTCCAGCGCCGTGGAACGCCCGCCGACTATCCGCAGACGAATATCCCCGAGGACCATGTCGTGGTTTGAAGCTGTCCGGCTTGATCCGGGTCAAGGCAGCGGCTCGGCGGGCTTCCTACCGTCGGCCCGATCAGCCCTGGAAAGGACGCGCCCGCATGACCCACACGCCGCACGAGCTTCACGAGGAATTCCCCGATCACGCCGAGAAGATCACCGAGCTCAAGAGCAGCGACGCGCATTTCGCCAAGCTCATGGACGACTACCACGAGATCAACCGCGCCGTGCACCGGGCCGAAAGCAACGTGGAGCCCACCGAGGAGCTGCACGAGGTGGAGATGCGCAAGAAGCGCGCGCATCTGAAGGATGAGCTCTACCGGATGCTGGTCGGCTAGAGTCCTCTCCGCCGTCTTCGGTCGGTAGCGCAAGCCAACGCGTGCAAGTAGGGTCCGTTCTGTGGGACGAAGCCGACACTAGGAATCTTCTCGCAGACTCGTTCCAAATCACTCATCTTAGATCATCTCGGAGGCTGCCGTCATGACGCGGATTGGGCTGTTTGGGGCTGCTGGGAACTTGGGCAAGACGCTGATTAGGGCGATCAGTGACGACGAGACCTGCACGCTTTCGGGCGGCTGCGACCATCCTAGGTTTCCCCACATGGGAGTTGATCTTGGAACCATCGCCGGTATTTCACCGATTGGTCTTCAACTGACTGCCGATCTTGCTGCGCTTTGCGATGCATCGGATGTGATTGTCGATTACAGTGCTGCCGCGGCAACCATGACCCTGCTTCCGGTGGCTGTCGAGCGGAAGACTCCGGTTCTCGTTTGCACCACTGGATTCGATCAGAAGCAACTGGCAGCTATCACCGAGGCGGGTCGCTCCATACCGGTGCTTATCGGCGCGAATATGAGCGAGTCCGTCATCGCGATGTACGAGCTGGTGAAGTTGGCCGCCCGGCTCCTGGGCGATCATTTCGACATCGAGATTTTTGATTTCCACCCGTGGGAGAAGATCGACGCGCCCTCCGGGACAGCGATCGAGCTAGCCGAGTACGCGGCGGAAGGACGAGGACGAAACCTGTCCGAACTGGTAGTGACGGCCCGTCATGGAGAAACCGGCAGGCGCAAGCGCGGAACTATCGGCTTTTCCTCTGCAAGAGGAGGCGAGGTCGTCTGCGAGAACTCGGTTTTCTTTGCTGGCTCGGGACAACGGCTCGAAATCATAAGTCGTGTGACCGACAACAAGGCATTTGTGGCGACGACGCTCGAAGCGGCGGCATGGCTTTCGTCACAAGGCCCCGGCTTCTACGGCATGGATGAGATGCTGAAGTCCTAGTACTACGCCTATTCGCCAAGCATCGCGCGGGCAGGAAGACCTTTGGCACGCTGCCCTTCCTATGTTGGCATGCAGCTTCTGGTCGGCGAAGGGCTCGTTCCCGACCTTCTCGGCAGCGCAGGATGTGCCAAAACTCAACCATTTCTGTCACCGGCGATAAGGACCATCTTTTGACGCATAGGTTCTGGCAAGGGGTTTTTGTCCAGTGTGCGGACCAAACTGTCGTCGGACCGCGTTCGTCAGGATGTACTCGCGCCCCAGGCCGATCCTTCGTGGCGGCGCTAAACCCGTCGGCCCAAGAAATCCGAAACGGGCTTGAGGCCGTCCAGAACGGGCATGCTTCTTAGGGCAAGATCGGAAGGGCACCAAGGGTAGGCGAGGCCAGTCAACCAGGGCATGATCAGCTGGATCGTGTCTCTATCCAATACGACCATCAATTCTATTGCGATCTTGAGGTTGCAGGCGAGCATCCGAGGCAGGTCCTCAAATACCCAGTCGTATCTTCCGCAACCGACCCGAACTTCGCCGGTGTCGCGACGTGACATGCCCACCAGCCATTCGCAGCCGAACTCGATGCGTCGATCTTTCGGAGCACTCGAGAGACAGAAGGTAAAAATGTTCTCGTTATCAAGGGAAAACTTCCGCACCAATGTTTCACCTATCTCCGTGATCCCGGACGCGGCGGAAGGGAACGAGATTGCCTCCGTTCTGATGACCATTTCGAGTTGAGCGTTCTCCGTGAACGCGCGACGGAGCAGCCACGGCCGGTTGCAGTCCTTCGCAAAGATGTAGTTCGATATCGCGTCGCACGGGCCGGCCATGCGCTCCTCCGATGACCATACTGAAACGGGGCTCCAGCGGCACTGTATCACGGTCATCCGTGATCTCTGATAGTCCGTAATGGGCTCAATGCCGCCCTACACCGTGTCGAGGTAGAGCTCCACCCGCTCCTCCTCGGAAAGCTCCGCCATATAGTGGATCTCCTGCTTCTTGGTCAGCAGATAGTTCCGCACCAGCTCCTCGTGGAATACCCGCGGCACGATCGCGCTTTTCTCGAAGGCCGCCAGCGCGCCTTCCCAGGTGTCGGGGATCTGCGGCAGGTCGAGCGCATAGGCGTTGCCCTCGATCGGGGCGGGCGGCTTCTGGCCCTCCTCCATGCCGACCAGCGCCGAACCGAGGATCGCCGCGATCATCAGGTAGGGGTTGACGTCGCCGCCCGAGACGCGGTGCTCGATCCGCCGCGCGCGTGGGCTTCCCGAGGGCACGCGGATCGCCGCGGTGCGGTTCTCGTAGGCCCAGGCGATGCCCGTCGGCGCGTGCTTCTCGGGCACCAGGCGATCGTAGCTGTTGCCGTGCGGCGCGAAGACGAGGGTGAAGTCCGGCAGCGCCGCGAGGCAGCCCGAGATCGCCGCCATCAGCTTCTCCGACCCCTCGGGCCCGCCGTCGTCGAAGATGTTCCCCCCCTGCGCGTCGAGTACCGAGAAATGCGTGTGCATTCCGTTGCCGGAGAACTGCTCGTAGGGCTTGGCCATGAAACTCGCGGCAAAGCCGTGGCGGCGCGCCAGCCCCTTGACCAGCTGCTTGAAGATCCAGGCGTCGTCGGCCGCCCTCATGGCGTCCGGCCCGTGCACCAGGTTCACCTCGAACTGGCCGGGGCCGGATTCCGAGATCGCCGTGTCGGCCGGGATGTCCATCGCCTCGCAAGCGTCGTAGAGCGCCGAGAAAAACACGTCGAAGGCGTCGAGCGCCCGGAGCGCCAGCGTCTCGCCCCCCGACCGCCGCTTGCCCGAGCGGGGCGAGGGCGGCACCCGCGGGGAAAGGCCGGAATCGTCGATCAGGTAGAACTCGAGTTCGGTCGCCACCACCGGCGTCAGCCCCTTGGCGGCGTAGCGGTCCACCACCGACTTCAGCGCGTGCCGGGGATCGCCCTCATAGGGCTGGCCGTCCTCGTGGAACATCCAGATCGGCAACAGCGCCGTCGGCGCCTCGAGCCAGGGCATCGGCAGGAAGCCCCGCTCGGTCGGCAGAAGCACCCCGTCCCGATCGCCCGCGTCGAAGACCAGCGGGCTGTCGTCGATGTCCTCGCCCCAGATGTCGAGGTTGAGAACCGAGAACGGGAACCGAGTGCCCTCGGAGATGATCTTCTCGGCGAAGCGCGCCGGGATCCGCTTGCCGCGCGCCTGACCATTGAGGTCGGCGGCGGCCACGCGGATCGTCTTGACGTCGGGATGGGCGTGGAACCAGTCTTTCAATCTGTCACCGGAAGAATTGCGGGCGGACCCGTGCCCGCTGCCGGCGGTCGGCCGGCAGATGGCGGTTGAGCCGCTTGTTCATGATCCCGAAGAGCCCGATCAGGATGAGCGTCAGGAGGATGAAATAGGCAGCGACTATCGGGTAGGGAATGAAGGGGTTGAAGGTCTTGTCGGCGAAGTAGTTGGCGTAGTAGAGCGCGTCGCCGCGCTGCTGCCAGGCCGGGAAGCCGGAGAAGAAGACCAGCGTGGTGGCGTGAAAGAGGAAGATCGCCTCGTTGGTGTAGGCCGGCCAGGCCAGCCGCAGCATGGTCGGAAAGGTGATCCGGCGGAACTTGGTCCAGCCGGTCATGCCGTAGGCTTCCGCCGCCTCGATGTCGCCCTTCGGCACGGCGCGGAGCGCGCCGTAGAAGATCTCGCCCGCGTAGGCCGCGGTGTTCAGGAACAGCACGAGGAGCGCTCCGGCCCAGGCCCGCGTGGTCCAGGAGGTTGCGATGCCGAAGCCGAACACGTCGATCCCGGCGCGCGGCAGCAGCACCAGCGCCTCGTAGGCCAGGAAGAACTGGATGAAGAGCGGCGAGCCGCGAAACACGAAGATGAACCACTCGGCGGGCTTGCGAAGCAAAGGGCTGCGCGCCCCCTTGCCGAGCGCCACGGCGACCGCGAGGAAGAAGCCCATGCCAAGCGCCAGGACGCCGAAATAGAGGTTCCAGATCAGCCCCGACCCGATCAGCGTGAACTGCTGGCAAAGCGTGAAGTCGCTCCGCGGCAAGAGCCGCTCGCCGATCCCGACCGAGCGCAACCCGTAGTCGAGCACCGTCTCCCAGCAGCTCATTCCCGGCGCCTCCCGAGGAGCCGCGGAGGCCTCGACAGCGATTGCGAAGCGATTTCGTGCCGCACCCGGTGACGGTCCATCGCGCAAGTCATGCCGCGGCCCTCCTCAGCTCCTCGCCGGCGGCCGTTGCCTGGCCGTGCGAGAGCCTCCGGGTGAGGCGGGCGAGCGCGATTTCGGAGAGCTTGGTGAAGCCGAGATAGAAGACGAGGAGGCCGACAAAGTACCAAAGCCGCCAGTCTGGATGCGGGTATTCATAGGCCGAGGTCTTTGAGCCGCCGAGCTCGCGCGCCCAGTAGACGATGTCCTGGATGCCGAGGAGGAACAAGAGCGGCGTGGCCTTGATCAGGATCATCCAGAGGTTGGAGAGCCCCGGCAGCGCGTAGATCCACATCTGCGGCACCAGGATCCGCCAGAAGGCCTGGCGATGGGTCATGCCGAAGGCCTCGGCGGTCTCGATCTGGGCATGCGGCACGGCGCGCATCGCTCCGTAGAGCACGTTGGCGGCGAAGGCGCCGAAGACGATGGCGAAGGTGAAGACCGCGAGCCCGAAGCCGTAGACCTGGTGCCAGATCTGCGGCGTCGTGCTCAGGGGGACTTTCGCTTGCGGGCATACGACGAAAGCCGAGCCGCGGCGGATCTCCTCGGTCCAGTCGGGGCAGCGGATCTGGTGCACGCTCCACTCGATCGCCTGGTCGAGCGCGATCACGAAGAACAGGAAGAACACGATATCGGGCACGCCGCGCACCATCGCGGTGTAGGTCTTGCCCAGAAGGCTGACCGGCAGGAGCGGCGAGCGTGCCGCCATGGCACCGAGGAAGCCGAAGGCGAGCGCGACCGGCGCGGTGACGGCGAGAAGCAGGATCACCGTGCCGAAGGCGCCATAGAACGCCAGGTGCTTGCCCGTGGTCAAATAGCAGGCAAGCCAGGCGAGGCCCTCGAGCGAGACGGGATCGGTGCAGGTTTGGAACATGGGGTGAGGTCGGGCGGAGCCAGGCGGCCCCGCCCGGAAGGGCTCAGAACACTACGGCTTCTTCGCCGAACCACTTCTTGATCAGCGGGTTCAGCGTGCCGTCGTCCTTCATCGACTGGATCGCGGCGTCGAACTTGTCGCGAAGCTCGGTATCGCTCTCACGCAGCCCCATCCCGACGCCGCCGCCAAGCTGCACGTCCTCGCCGGCCCAGACCAGCTCGCCACCCGATTCCGCCACGATCGGCACCAGGTAGTCCTTGTCGGCGAAGACCGCGTCGGCCTCGCCGTTCCTGACCGCCGCGATCGTCTCCTCGGGGGTGGCGAACTCCACCAGCGTCGCGCCCGATTCGGCCACGTGGGCGGCCTGGATCGTCGCCGTCTGCGCCGCGATCACGGCCGAGCTCACGTCGACATCGGCGGAAAGCGCCGCGTAGGCCGAAGCCGCCGGCGGAATGTAGTTCTGCGTGAAGTCGATCACCTGGTCGCGCTCCTCGGTGATGCTCATGCCCGCGATGATGACGTCGTAGTTGCCCGACTGCAGGTTCGGGATGATCGAATCCCAGTCGTTGGTCACCCATTCGCAGGTTAGCTCGGCTCGCGCGCAGAGCTCGTCGCCGAGCTCGCGCTCGAAGCCGTCGACCTGGCCGCCATCGTTGATGAAGTTGTAGGGGGGATAGGCGCCCTCGGTACCCAGCCGCACCATGTCTTGCGCGAAAGCGCTCCCTGCGGTCAGCGCCAGCAGCGCCGCGGTCAGTGTCAGTTTCTTCATTGTTCTTCTCCCAGTGCATAGTCAGCGCGTCATCTCAGGCCGCGGCGGTCGCGCTCAAGAACTGCCGCAGCCGTTCGGTCTTCGGCTTGCCGAAGAGCTCCGAAGGCGGCCCCGCCTCCTCGATCCGGCCCTGGTGGAGGAACACCACCTGGTCGGAAACGTCGGCGGCGAGCCGCATGTCGTGGGTGACCAGAAGCATCGTCCGGCCCTCGTCGGCCAAGGCCTTGATCACCTTCACCACCTCCTGCTCGAGCTCGGGGTCGAGCGCCGAGGTGGGTTCGTCGAAGAGAAGCGCCCTCGGCTCCATGCAGAGCGCCCGCGCGATCGCCGCGCGCTGCTGCTGGCCGCCGGAAAGCTGCGCCGGGTAGGCGTCGGCCTTCTCGAGGATGCCGACCTTGTCGAGGAGCGCCCGCGCCCGCGCCTCGACCTCGCCCCGGTCCTGCTTCAGCACCGTGAGCGGCGCTTCCATCACGTTCTCGAGGATCGTCAGGTGCGCCCAGAGGTTGAACTGCTGGAACACCATCGCGAGGTTGGTGCGGATCCTCAGCACCTGCGCCCGGTCGGCGGGGTGGCGCGCCATGCCGTGGCCCCGCCACTTTACCGGCTCGCCCTCGAACAGGACCTCGCCCTGCTGGCTGTCTTCCAGGAGGTTGGCGCAGCGCAGAAGCGTCGATTTCCCCGAGCCCGACGAGCCGATGAGCGAGATCACCTCGCCTCGCCGGGCCGAGATGTCGACACCCTTCAGCACCTCCAGCGAGCCGAAGCTCTTGTGAAGGTCGTGAATCTCGATGATCGGCGCAGCTTTTTCGGTCACGACGGCACGATGAGTGTCTCCCCGGCCCCGGAATAGGGCGGATATTTCGCCCCATTGCAACGCCCTTGTTGCCGTTTCGCCGCGTCATCGGGCCGTTTCGGTCAGGAGGCGCGCGCGAATTCGCCGGGCGGGTCTGGGGTCGGGACGGCCAGATAAGCCTCGGCCGGGATCCGCACCAGGCCCCTGATGAGCAGCGCTGCACGATCCTTCTCGGAGAGCGCCGCGATCGCCCCGGCGACAGCCTCGTGGAGCGCCGCCGCATCGGCGCCCCGCGCCGCGATCAGCGGAAGGCCGGGGGTGGGCGGCGTCGAGCCGATCACCCTTAACCCTGCCGCGAAGGTCTCGGCCCTGGCGATCAGCGCCCAGGTCACGGCATCGAGCGCGGCAAGATCAGCGCGCCCCTCGGCCACCGCGCGGGCCGAGGCGGTGTGGCTGCCGGTGCAGAGAAGCGGCCCGCGCGCGAGTTGCGGTGCATGGGCGGCCAGCGCCGCCCAGCCCGACTGCGAGACCGGATCGTTGAAGGCCAGCCGCGCGCCCGCGAAATCGGGCAGAGCCCTGCGCGGATCGTCCGCGCGCGCCACGATCCGGCTGCAGTAATAGCCCGGCGCGCAGCCCTCGACGCCGTAATCCGGCGTCCCGACCAGCGTCACTTTGCCCTGCAGCCGGTGCCGGTAGGGAAAACCGCAGCTCTGCGACAGGACCAGGTCGGCCGCTTCCCATTGGGCGAAGAGGTCCTCCGCCCCTCGGCTGAGCCGCTCCGGCGCGGCGATGCCCGCTTCGCGCAGCCGGTCGCGGATAAGGGCCCAGAGCCGGTCGTTCGCGCCGGCGGTCTCGGGCCTGTCGTACATCGGCAGGCTGGCGATCACTCCTTCGCCTCCACCCGCTGCCGGGCCAGCGCAGAATCACGGTCGTTCACGCCGAGAAGGTTGGCGACAAGCCGCATCAGCGCGTCTTCCTCGTGGTCGCGCACGCCGTCGGCCAGGACGACGGCCCAGAGCGCCTCCACCACGCCCTCGCGCTCCTCGTAGGGCACCGCGTCCTTGATCGCCCGGGTGAAGCGCACGGTGTCGGGCGCCTCCGCCTCCAGCGTCTCGGCCTCGGCCCTGAGCCGCACCGCCTCGAACGGCGATAGCCCGTAGCGCTGGCAGAGCAGCCGGTCGATGCGCCCCGCCTCCGCCTCGCCGAAGTCGCCGTCCGAGCGGGCCACCCGCACCAGCAGCGCCGCCAGCGCCAGCCGCTGGTCGAGTTCGGCCAGCGGCGCAGGCTCGGGCGAGGTCAGGCGGCGAAGAAGATCGGCGAACATGGGGCCGATATATTCCGGACTGGCGCGGCAAGGAAGGGTGCCGGGCCGTGTTCCCGCCGACACGTCCTCCCAGGCTTGATATTCTGAGCGAGCCGAGGGGCAACATTCTGCTTGCGCGCCGCGACGCCTTTGCCAATGTGCAGGGCCGCGTGAGTCGGCGCACGACTCGCCCCCGTTCCAAGGAATTCCGCCCATGTTTCGCAAGACGCTTGCTGCTGCTCTCGTCGCGCTTCTTCCTGCAGCCGCATCGGCGCAGGATGGCGTGGAATTCACCCTTGGCCTGGGTGCGGCGCTGGCGCCGGCGTATTTCGGGTCGGACGATTACGAGCTCGGCCCGACCGGCAGCCTGTCGCTGGAGTATTTCCGCCTTGGCGGGTTCTCCCTTGGCTCGCCCGAACCGGGAGAGGCCCGCGAGGGGATATCGGTCGGCGGCTCGTTCCGCGTGATCGGCTCGCGCGATGCGGCCGACCACCCGGAACTCACCGGCCTGAACGACATCGACGCCGCCGTCGAGCTTGGGCTTGGGCTCACCTATACGGGCCCCGGCTACCGCGCCTTCGCGAACCTCCGCTACGGCGTGATCGGCCACGAATCGGCCGTCGGCGAGATCGGCGCCGACGCCGTGGTCCGGGCGAGCGACAGGCTGACGCTAAATGCCGGGCCGCGGGCCTTCTTCGGGTCCGACCGCTATGCCGCCACCTATTTCGGCGTCACCGCGGCCGAATCCGTCGCGAGCGGCCTTCCAGCCTTCGCCGCCGAAGGCGGGCTGCTCAGCGCTGGCGTCGAGATCGGCGCGCATTACCGCATCGACGACAACTGGGGCCTCAAGGGATCAATCAGCTACGGCCGCTGGATCGGCGATGCCGCCGACAGCCCGATCACGGGCCTGGGCAGCCGCAGCCACGCCGGGGCCTCGCTGATCCTGACCCGGCGGGTGCGGATCGGGTACTAGTCGTCCCGGTCCTCGAGAACGCTAGGCTGCCGTTCGCAATCGGGTCACGCTCGGGAAAAAAGCGGGGCTACGAAGGGAATTGCCGGTTGCATTGCCGGCGGTGATGATTCACGGCTGATCAAAAGCGCGCCATGGCGCAAATTCCAGCGGTCACGGAGAGAGCAGCCGGTGTTCCGCAAGATCCTTGCCGTTGCTTCCATCGCGCTGCTGCCGGCTGCGGCATCGGCGCAGAACGGTTTGGAGATCACGCTCGGCGCCGGCTTGGGGGGCGGGCCAAGGTATTTCGGCACCGACCGATACGTGGCGGGCCCGAAGACCAGCATCTCGCTGGAATACCTGCGGTTCGGCAAGCTCACCCTTGGCTCACCCGTGCCTGGTCAGGAGCGGCCGGGATTCTCGTATGGCGGCTCGTTCCGCCGGATCGGTGCCCGCACGGCGGCTGACCATCCCGAGCTGACCGGGCTCGAGGACATCGAGAAGGCTCTCGAGCTCGGTGTCCGGGTCGGATACGGAGGCGAGCGCTATCGCGCCTTCGGCGCCGTCCGGTACGGCGTGATCGGCCACGAGTCGCTTGTCGGCGAGGTCGGCGCCGACCTGCTGGTCCGCGCGAGCCGCAAGCTGACGCTCTCGGCAGGTCCGCGCGCCTTCTTCGGCTCGGATCGCTACGCCGCCACCTATTTCGGCGTCACCCCGGCCGAATCCGTGGCGAGCGGCCTGCCCGCCTTCGCCGCCGAGGGCGGCCTGCTCAGCATCGGGGTGGATTTCGGCGCGCAGTACCGCTTCGGCGACAAATGGGGCCTGAAGGGTACCATTGGCTACGCGCGCTGGCTGGGCGATGCCGGCGACAGCCCGATCACCGCGTTGGGCAGCCGCGGCCAGGTCCGGGCCTCGGTGGTCCTGACCCGCAGTGTGCGGATCGGGTTCTAGCCGTCCCAGCCTTCGACGATCATAAGGTCGGCTTCCGAGACCGGGTCGCGCAGGGCCTTCGCCGCCCGGTATTCGGGGCTGTCGTAGCAGTCCCGCGCCGCATCGATCGTGGGGAACTCGATCACAACGGTGCGCGGTCGGGCCTGGCCCTCGCGCACCTCCTGCGCCCCGCCCCTGACCAGGAACCGGGCGCCGAACTTGGCGAAGGGGACAGCATTGGCGGCGCGGTAGCGCTCGTAGGCGCCGGCGTCGCGGACATCGACATGGGCAACCCAGTAGCCCTTGGGCATCACTTGCACTCCTCCGGTTGCACCCAACGACCCTCCCGGAAATGCGAGGCCGAAGCAAGGCCGAGGCGGGGCGCGGGCTGCAGCTCGCGAGACCCTCAGCCGGGCGCGTGACGAAGTATGCTGCGCGCGTGACGGTCCTTTCGATCCGGTTAACGGAATCCGGAAAATTATTCAGAAACAAAGAGTTGACCAGGCGTTTCACTGTGAAATGCCCCAATGTTAGACAGAATGTTCCGGTCCGGCCGGCTTGCTGCGCAAGATGAGACATGCAACCCCCTTGAAGAAATCGGCAGCAGCTGAAATGGCGGATCGCGGGGACACCTGGATCGACTGGGGCAGGACATTCACCGATGTGGTGGGCGGTCGCCCGATCCGGATCGTCATCCCCGAAGGCTCGATGCTGGCAGCCCGAAGTTCCCCGTGGTCTTGGAGAATTTCTACCTCCGGCCGGGCTCCGGCGGGGCGGGTCGCTGGCGGGGCGGCGACGGCACTCGGCGCACGATCCGGTTTCTGAAGCGGACGGACTGGGCGATTCCCTCCTCCCACCACAGCCGACCTCCCGGGGGCTGCAGGACGGATCGGCCATCGAGGCCGGGGCCACTCATGTACGGCGTCTCGACGGAAAGGCAGAGGAGCTCGCGGCCTCGGCGCAAACGGTGCTGGATTCCGGCGAGGCTGTGACGGCAACTACCCCGACGCCGGGAGGATTCGGCGCGAATTGAGAAACACAGACTCCAATTTGGGCGGATTGTTCACGGCCTCTCCTAGAAATTGCCGCAGTCCCTTGCCAGGGTCGGGCTGGATCCGAGAGCCAATCCAGACGGAGCCGCGGTGAGTAATGAACGCGCCGACCAAAGCGAATGACATGCTTGTCGTCGACCTCGACGGAACGCTGGTTCGTTCCGACATGCTCCACGAGACCTTCTGGTCGGCATCTTCGAGGAACTGGACAGCGCCGCTGGCCGCGATGGCTGCGCTGGCGCGCGGCAAGGCGGCGCTGAAGCGGCGGATGGCCGAACTGGCGGAACTCGACGCCGCGGCGCTTCCCTATAACGTGACTGTCCTGCACTATGTGGAAAGCTGGCGCGCCAGGGGTGGGCGAACCGCGCTGGTGACGGCGAGCGACCAAGCGGTGGCCCAGCGCGTCGCGGAACATCTGGGGCTTTTCGACGAAGTCCATGGCTCGGACAACGGCACCAATCTGCGTGGCGAGACCAAGGCCGAGTTCCTCGCCGGCAAGTTTGGCGACGGCGGCTTTGTCTATATCGGCAACGACGCGGCCGATCTTCCGGTCTGGCGGCGCGCGGGGAAGGCCGTGGTGGTGGATGCGCCCTCTGGCGTGGCGGAACAGGTGGACCGGATGAGCCGCGACGCAGAGCATCTGCCACCAAGCGCGAGGTCGAACGGAGCGTACATCCGGGCGATGCGGCCGCATCAATGGTTGAAGAACCTGCTCGTCTTCTTGCCGATGCTCACCGCGCACGACCTGTCCTCTGGGGCATTCGGGCGCTCCGTGATTGGCTTCGTCGCGTTCTGCCTAGTGGCTTCGGGCGTCTACGTGCTGAACGACTTGCTCGACCTCGGCGCCGACCGCGCGCATCCGCGAAAGAGAGACCGCCCCATCGCCTCTGGCGCCGTGCCGATCGTGCACGGCACGTTGATGGCGCCCGTCCTGCTGCTTGCGGGTCTGGCCCTGAGCCTGCCGGCCGGGGCGCCCTTCATCGTTGTGGTTCTGACCTACATGGGGCTGACCACGGCCTATTCGCTCTACTTCAAGCGGCTCATCGTGATCGACATCTGCCTCCTGGCGGGGCTTTATACGATCCGCATCGTCGCTGGCGGTGCGGCAACAGGGATCCCGCTTTCGGTGTGGCTTCTGGCCTTCTCCACTTTCTTCTTCTTCGCGCTGGCCGCGGTGAAGCGGCAGGCCGAGCTGGTCGATGGCGTGGCGGCCGGGCGGGTGACCGCGCGGGGGCGAGGCTACCGCGCGGAGGATCTCTCGCTGGTCGCAACCATGGCCATCGCTTCGGGCTACGTCTCGGTGCTGGTCATGGCGCTCTATCTCAATTCCCCGGATGTGCTGGAGCTCTATGGCCGACCGCAGCTGCTCTGGGGCGTTTGCCCGGTGCTCCTGTTCTGGATCACCCGAATGGTGATGGTGACACACCGGGGCGAGATGGACGACGATCCGGTGGTCTATGCCGTGCGCGACCGGGTGAGCCTGTTGTGCTTCGTGCTGGTCGTGGGCTTCGCCGCCGCGGGTGCGCTGTTGTGACGCTGCGCGTACTGGTCCTGCGCTACGCCGCATTCGCGGTCGCAGCGACGATTGCCAACCTCGCGGCGCAGCGCGCTGTCTTGGCAGTCGATCATTCGATGCGGGGCTACTTG
>JBFKAV010000055.1:0-19515 GCA_041621405.1 Paracoccaceae bacterium | reverse complement strand
CTCGGCTCAGGCTTGGCGCCCGGGCCCGCCCGAGCGTCCCCGCGCAGGCGGGGACGCGAGAGGAACGGCTTGCGCCGAAGGCGCGCCGCTGGATTACCCTCCGCTTCACCCTATGCTGAGCGCGCCCGTCCCCGCGGGCAGGAGGCCCGCGCCATGATCCATCCCGGCTCCTGCCATTGCGGCGCGGTCCGGTTCGAGGCCGAGGCGCCGCTCCGCCCGGTCCTCGCCTGCCACTGCACCCAGTGCCGGCGCACCTCCGGCCACTTCTGGGCCGCCACCTCGGTGCCGCTCGCTCGCTTCCGCCTCCTTCGCGACGACGGCCTCGCCTGGTTCCGCTCCTCGGCCCGGGCGCGGCGCGGCTTCTGCCGGGCCTGCGGCGCCAGCCTCTTCTGGGCCCCGGACGGCGAGGACCGCGTCTCGCTCGCCGCCGGCGCCCTCGACGGACCGACCGGGCTCGCCCTCGCCGAGCACTGGCACAAAGAGACCGCGGGCGACTACTACGCCCCCGAGGGCCCGCCGCCGCCTCCCGGCCCCGCGCCGGCGCGACTCGCCGGCAGCTGCCTCTGCGGCGCCTGCCGCTTCGCGCTCCCGGGCCCCGCCGGCGACATCACCGCCTGCCATTGCAACCAGTGCCGCAAGCTCTCCGGCCACTTCTCCGCCTCCTTCGACGCCGAGGAGGCCAAGCTGGACTGGCTCTCCTGCGACACGCTCGCCCTCTACGCCACGCCGGGCGGCGCACGCCGTGGCTATTGCGCCTCCTGCGGATCCTCGCTCTTCTTCCGCGCGAAGGACGGCGCCGTCTCGGTCGAGGCCGGCGCCATCCCCGGACCCACCGGCGGCCGCCTCGCCGGCCACATCTTCGTGGCCGAGAAGGGCGACTACTACGACCTCACCGATGGCCTGCCGCAGTATCCCGGGCCGGGCTGACCGTGCCCCCTTAGAGCCGCCGCGACGGCACCCAGGCATAGCCGTTCTCGCAGAGGATGTAGGCCTCCCGGAGCCCGTGCGGCTTGTCCGCCGCCGGCGCCAGGATCACCGCACCGGGGTAGGCCTCGGCGCGGCGGACCGCCGCGTCGGGGTCGGTCTCGTGCAGCCTGAGCTCGATCCCCGCCCCCCGCGGCCCCGCCTCGGGCAGCAGCGAGGGCAGCGGGTTCGCATGATAGCTTTGGTCGGCGTGGAGCTGGATCAGCTGGCCAGCATAGTCGAGGATCGCGAAATCCGGCCCGACCCGGTGCCCGCGCATGCCGAAGACCGCCTCGAGGAACGCCACCTCGCGCGCCACGTCGCGCACCAGGAGGTTCACCGTCAGCCCCTGAAGCGCGCGCCCGAAATCCGCCGCCGAGACCGTCTCGTAGTCCATGCTCCACCTCCCGGGGGCACGCTCGCGCCGGAGCGCGGGCAGGTCAAGCGCCGCGCCTACGGGCGCCCTCCACCCTCCCCCCGAGTCCTCCCCGAACTTCTTCGCTTTCCAAGTAGCCTCGAGGGGATGCCGCAGACCGTGGGGGGCTGACAGCCCTTTGCCACCAACGCCTTGACCCTGCCCGCCTATCCGTTATCCCCCGGCCGATGGACGCCGCCTACGCTCCGCCCGACACGCCGCTCGAGGTGATCCACCGCGATCACGCGCTCCTCGTGGTGATGAAGCCTGCCGGCCTGCTCTCGGTCCCCGGCAAGGGCCCGGACCTGGCCGACTGCCTCATCTCCAGGGTTCAGGGCGCCTTCCCCGAGGCGCTCCTCGTGCACCGGCTCGACCGCGACACCTCGGGCGTCATCGTCTTCGCGCTCACCCCGGCCGCCCAGCGCCACCTCGGGCTCCAGTTCGAACGCCGCCACGTCAGGAAGACCTACGTCGCCCGGGTCTGGGGCCAGCTCGCCGAGGATTCCGGCGCCGTCGACCTTCCGCTCGCCGTCGACTGGCCGAACCGCCCGCGCCAGAAGGTCGACTTCGAGCACGGCCGCGCCGCCCAGACCGACTGGCGCGTGGTCCGCCGCGAGCCGGACGGCACCACCCGGCTCCGCCTCTACCCCCACACCGGCCGCAGCCACCAGCTCCGCGTCCACCTGGCCGAGCTCGGCCATCCGATCATCGGCGACCCGCTCTACGCGACCGGCCCGGCCCGCGACGCGCCGCGGCTCATGCTCCACGCCGAGAGCCTTCGGCTCCGTCACCCCGACGGCGGCAAGGGCATGACCTTCTCCGCCAAGTGCCCGTTCTGAGCCCCGCTTGACCGCCGCCCGCCAAGGCGTAAGGCTGCCGCCCGACCGCATCAGGGAGCCAGATCCGCATGACCCAGCGCCTCCACCTCGTCTTCGGTGGCGAGCTCACCGACCCCTCGAAGACCACGTTTGCCGACGTGAGCCAGATCCACGTCGTCGGCATCTTCCCCGACTACGCCGCGGCCTATGCCGCCTGGAAGGCCGAGGCCCAGCGCACGGTGGACGACGCCCATACCCGCTACTTCATCGCCCACCTGCACCGGCTGCGCGACGAGGAGGCGCCCGCGAGCCCGACCGAGGAGCTCGGCAGCTGAGCCCATGGCCCCGATGCGCCGCCCGCTCGGCCTTCTCGCCTACCTCACGCTCGCCGCGCTCTCGGCGCCGGCGGCGCGGCGGCGCATATCGGGCGAGATCGCTCGCGGCGGCCCAGAGGCGGCGCGGCTCTCCGAGCGGCTCGGGCAACCCTCGGCGCGCCGCCTCGACGGTCCGCTGATCTGGCTCCACGCGGGCGAGCCGGCGCAGGAAGGCGCACTGTCCGACCTCGCCCGCCGCATCGCCGAGGATCATCCCGGGGCCGGCCTCCTGGTCACCACCGAGGCGCCGGCCTCCGGCCCGCTGCGGTTGCCGCCGCGCGCGGCACGGCAGCTCCTGCCGCTCGATTCCCGCGGCCCCGTCGCGGCATTTCTCGACCACTGGCGTCCCGACCTCGCGTTCTGGGCCGGCACCGGGCTCCGGCCGGCGCTGATCCACGAAGCCGCCCGCCGCGGCACCCGGCTCTGGCTGATCGACGCCACGGGCGCCCCGCCCGAGGCCGCCGCCTGGCGCCGGTTCCACGGTCTCACCGGCTCGACGCTGCGCCGTTTCGCCGGGATCCTCGCCACCCACGAGGGCGCCGCCAGGGCGCTGGCCGAGGCCGGCGCCGCGCCCGAGCAGGTCACCGTCGCCGGCCCGCTCGAGGAAGAGGCGGTGACGCCGCAATGCAACCTCCGCGAACGCGACCTCCTGGGCGAGCTCCTGAAGGCGCGGCCGGTGTGGTTCGCCGTCGGCGTGCCCGAGGCCGAGGAGGCGGCGGTGCTCTCCGCCCACCGCGCCGCCGCCCGCATGGCCCACCGCCTGCTCCTGATCCTCACCCCGGCCGATCCGGCCCGCGGCGCGGCGCTGGCCGCGAAGTTTGCCATGGCCGGGTTCTCGGTCGCGCTCCGCTCGGTCGAAGGCGAGCCCGAGGCCGCCACCGAGGTCTTCGTCGCCGACGTCGACGGCGAGCTCGGTCTCTGGTACCGCCTCGCCCCGGTCAGCTTCATGGGCGGCACGCTCGCCCCGGGCCAGGGCGGCGGCCGCTCGCCGTTGGAGCCGGCCGCGCTCGGCTCGGCGATCCTGCACGGGCCCGAGACCGGCCCCCACGTCGCCGCCTACGCGCGCTTCCTGGCGGCCGACGCGGCGCGGGCCGTGGCCGACGCCGCCGGCCTCGGCGAGGCACTCTCCGAGCTCCTTTCCCCCGACAAGGCGGCCGCCATGGCCCACGCTGCCTGGCGCGTCTCCACCGGCGGCGCCGAGGTCAGCGAGCGCGTCCTCGCCCTCGTCTCCGAGGTGCTGCGCGAACAGGTCGCCTCTTGATGACGCGCCCGGGCCCCATCACCGCCGACATCGCGCCCGGGCCGATCCCCACCCGAGAAGCGCCCCTCTGCCCTGCCCGCGGCCACTCTACCCTGCCTCCGATCCCGCGCCGCCGCGCCGGGGATCCTCGCTGATGCGCCCGCCCCGCTTCTGGTTCACGCCGCCCGACCGCCTCTCCTTGCATGCGCGGTTGCTGGCGCCGATTGCCGCGCTCGCGGCCCGTGCCACGGCCTCCCGCGTCGCCCGCCCCGGCGCCCGGCTGCCGGTGCCTGTGATCTGCGTCGGAAACCTCAACGCCGGCGGCACCGGCAAGACCCCGACCGCCATCGCGCTCGCCCAGCGCCTGCAGGCCCGCGGCCTCGCCGTGCACGTCGTCTCGCGCGGCTACGGCGGAAGCCTCGCGGGCCCGGTCCGCGTCGACCCGGGCCGTCACACGGCCGGGGAGAGCGGCGACGAGCCGCTGCTTCTCGCCGCCTTCGCTCCTACCTGGGTCGCGAAGGACCGCCTCGCCGGCGCCCGCGCCGCGCTTGCCGCCGGCGCCGAGGCGATCCTGCTCGACGACGGCTTCCAGAACCCTGCGCTGGCGAAAGACCTCTCCATCGTCGTCGTCGACGCCGGCATCGGATTCGGCAACGGCCGCGTCCTGCCCGCAGGCCCCCTGCGCGAGCCGGTGGCCGCGGGGCTCAAACGCGCCGATTTCCTGCTCGCCCTTGGGCCTGCCGCCCAGCAGGAGGCCTTCGCCGCGATCTGGGGCGCTCAGGTTCCCGTGCCCCGCCTCACCGGCCGCCTCGCGCCCTTGCCCATGGGCATGGACTGGCACGGTACCCCGGTCATCGCCTTCGCCGGCATCGGCCACCCAGAGAAGTTCTTCGCCAGCCTCCGCGCCGAGGGCGCCGAGATCCTTCGCGCCGTGCCGCTCGACGATCACCAGCCGCTCGCCGACACACTGCTGGCCCGCCTCGAGGTCGAAGCGAAGGCGCGCGGCGCCCAGCTCGTCACCACCGAGAAGGACGCCGTCCGCCTGCCGCCCGCCTTCCGCCCGAAGGTGCTGGCGTTCGCGGTCCGCCTCGAGCTCGACGACTGGGGGCCACTGGACGACGCGCTGGACCGGCTGTTTCCCGGGGAGCCGTAGGGTCAGGACCCAGTATCAACCGAATCCATCAGACGACCGCTCGGAGCCCAAAGCGGAAACGGCAGCGATGCATACTTCTGGCTTAAGCGTTGTCTTCCCGATACACACTATCAGCGGCTCCCCACAATTTCGGAGATCGGCCGTGGGGAGGAAAATGATGATAGCCGAGTTTGAAAAGGTCGTTGTCGATGTGCCGGATCTTCAGAGAGGGCTGGCATTCTGGGGAAAACTGACTGGATTGGAACTCGGCTATGTCGATCCGGCCGGAAAGTTCATGGGGCTGGGAAAAAAGACGACGAACGGTGTCCAGAACAGCGTCATCCTGCTTCAGCATGTAGATCACATGGGGTCGGGAGGAAGCACACATGTCGACCTGAAAGTCGATGATGTCGAGGCGGCGATCCCAAAGATCGAAGCTTTGGGCGGAAAACTTAAAAAAGCTCCTGGATATTACCCGGACGAAAAATCCGCCCTTCTGGAATGGGCCGTCATGGAGGACCCTTGGGGAACGCCCTTTTGCATCATTCGCTCGCCCGTTTGAAGAGGTTGTAATTACTGCTTTGGCCAGCCGGCGGGGCACTACGCCGGATCAGGCGGCAGGTTCAAAGATGGTTTCGAAGATAGCTCCTCCACGAATAAGAACCTGGCCCGCGTCGGTCAGGACGAAGTAGTCGCCCAGACTACATTGCCGCTGGCCTTCGTCGGTTTCGACCGTGAGCGCCTTATCCACAGAGTTCAGGGCAATCCGTTCCGCCGCAAATGCGGGAGTGTTGCTGCCATCGTATCTTACGGCTTCGAGCTCGATTGCTTTCGTTTTGTATCGCATGGCTAAATCCCTCCTACGCGCACGTAAAGGTCACCACACTCATAGACCGGACGCAACGGCTGCTTCGTCCGCAGTGCGGACGTTCGACTGATCGGGATGTTCGTGTCCTGACCCCGGGCCGTGCGTTCAAGCTTCGGCCTAGGCTCTCCCCATGGTAGACTGATGGCCTTGCCTTTCACCCGAGGCCCCGCCATGCAAGACCCCCACGTACTCTCCTTCCTCGCCGTCCGCCGCGCCCTCGGCCTTCTCGGCCTCATCCTGCCGGCCGCGCTCTACGCCTACGCCCGGTTGTTCGGCTACGGCATGCAGCCCTCGATCTCGGAGTTCTACCACACCCACATGGGCGACTTCGTGGTCGGCTGCCTCGTCGCCATCGGCGTCTTCCTGGTCTCCTATCTCGGCTACGAGAGGCAGCCCGGCGAGATGTTCTCCGACCGCTGGGTCGCCCGCGCCGCCGGCGCCGGCGCGATCGGCGTGGCGCTGTTCGCGGTCGTCCCCCCGGTCCCCGAGGCCTGCCCGCCGGGCGCGGTCTTTACCACCGACGCGGGCGCGACCGTCACCTGCCCGATCCAGGGCTTCGTCAGGCACTGGTCCGAATACGCATGGCTGCACTTCGCGTCGGCCGCGATATTCTTCCTCGCGCTCGCGGTGTTCTGCTTCTTCCTCTTCCCTCGCGGCGATCTAACCCCCGAGGGCAAGGTCGACTGGTCGGCCCCGAAGAACCGCCTCTACTTCGTCTGCGGCACGGCGCTCCTGGTCTCCATCGCCTTCCTCGGCCTTTACGCGCTCGTCGGCCCCGAGACCAAGGCGGCGCTCCGCGCCTACAACTACGTCTTCTGGTGGGAGACCGTCGGCGTCATGGCCTTCGCCATCTCCTGGCTCGCCAAGGGCAAGATCGTCGCCGGCGTGTCGAACCTGCTGCCGGGGGCCTGAGCCTCAGTCCTCGTTGATGTCGCGGTCCCAGACCTTCACCTGGCCGGCGCGGATCCCGAAGAGCCACCGGAACAGCAGCCACGCCGCCAGCGAGGCCAGCGCGAAGAGCAAGAGCAGCAGCGGCAGCGAGCCGACCGCCCAGGCCGCAAACGGCCCGCCGACCAGCAGGAGAAGCCCCACCACCGCCGCCCCCGCCGCGAAGCCGAGGAAGATGTAGCCCGGCGCCAGCACCTCGAGGATGCCAAGCACCAGCCCCGCCACCGCCCAGACCCACCAGAGCTGCCAGAACATCACGCCCGCCCCTTCAGCATCGTGAACGCGTTGGCGAAGGCGTCGAGCGCCGCCGCCGGCACCAGCACCACCTGCTTGCCCTGGCCCTCGCCGACCGAGACCAGCGCCTCGACCTGCTTCAGCGCCACCTGGTACTGCGCCGCCTCGATCCCGTTGTCCTTGATCGCCTGGGCGATCGTCGTCGTCGCATAGGCCTCGGCCTCGGCCAGGATCCGCCGCGCCTTCGCCGCCTGCTCGGCGGCGTAGAGCTCGCCGTCGGCCTGCAGCTCCACCGCCCGCCGCTTGCCCTCGGCCTCGGTCACCTGCGCGCGGCGCGCCCGCTCGGCATTGAGCTGCTGCAGCATCGCCGCCCGCGTCGCCTCGTCGAGGTTGACGTCGAGCACCTCCGCCCGGGTCACCTCGATGCCCCAGTCGTCGACCATCGCGGCCACCTGCTCGCGCACCTTGCCGATCAGGTCGGCCCGGTTCGACTGCACCTGGTCGAGCTCCATCTTGCCGATCTCGCTCCGCACGATCCCGGCCACGGTGGTGGCGATCGCGCCGTCGACGTCGCGGATCCGGTAGACGGTCTTCTCCGGCTCGATGATCCGGTAGAAGACGCTCGTCTCCACCTTCACCAGCACGTTGTCCGAGGTGATCGCGTCCTGCAGCGCGTTCGGCAGCTGCCGCTCGAGGATCGAGATCTTGTGAGCCACCTTGTCGAGGAACGGCACGATGAAGTTGATCCCCGGCCCCAGCACCACCCGGAGCCGGCCGAAGCGCTCGACCACGTGCTTCTCGCTCTGCGGCACGATGCGCACGCCGAGGAAGATGCAGATGACGATGAACGCGGCGGCCACCAGCCAGACCGCGTTCGCACCAATGAATGTCTCGAAATCCATTCGCCCTGCTCCAACAGGCCCCCGGCCCGCACTATGCCGCGCGTCTCGGGATGTGAAAAGCCTTAACCACGCGACCGCCCACGCGGCCTTCCGGCAACCCTCCCGCCGCCCGCGCTAGGCTCGCGCGCGAAAGGAACCCGCCCCTTGCCAGACCCGCTGATCACGCTCCCGCTCGGCGCCATTGACGCCGAGGCGCTGCCCCGCGACCGCACCCACATCGAGCCCGAGGCGCTGGCCGAGCTCCGCGCCTCGATCCTCGCCTCGGGCCTGCGCCAGCCGGTCGAGGTCTTCGAGCTCGCCGAGCCGGAAGGCGAGCTCCGCTACGGGCTGATCTCCGGCTACCGCCGGCTCGCCGCCTTCCGCGCGCTCGCCGCCGACGACCTGCCCTTCGCCGAGATCCCCGCCTTCCTGCGCGCCCCCGACACGCTCGAGGCCGCGCTCGCCCAGATGGTCGAGGAGAACGACATCCGCGCCGAGACGACCCCGTGGGAGAAGGGCATGATCGCCGTCACCGCCACCCGCGGCAGGCTGTTTGAGACCCTCGACGCCGCCGTCGCCGCCCTCTACCCGCGCGCCAGCGCCGTGAAGCGGTCGCGCCTGCGCGCGCTGGCCCATGTCGCCGACAGCCTCGACGGCCTCCTTTCCGCGCCCGAGAGCCTCTCCCAGCGCCAGCTCCTCCGCCTCGCCGCGGCGCTCCGCGCCGGTTTCGCCGAAGTGCTCCGCACCGCGCTCGAGGAGTCCCGCGCCGCCGACCCCGCCGCCCAGTGGGCGCTCCTCCAGCCCGTCCTGCACGAGGCCGAACGGTCGCTGCAGGACGAGCTCCCCTACGCCCCCGGCCGCCCCCGCCGCGTGCTGAGACCGCGGTCCCATCTCACCATCCGCCGCGAGCTCGCCCCCGAGGGCTGGGTCCTGCGCTTCACCGGACGGGACGCCACCGGGGCGCTGATGGAGGCGGTCTTCGACGAGATCGAACGGTTGTTCGGGCCGTAGGGCGCGGAGCGCTTAGGCGCACCGCTTCCGCGGGAAATCTCCACCGTTGCAACCTCAAGAACGGAGGATCGCGCCGGCGAAACAGATAAAGTCGTTGGCGGGGACACCTGGGCGGATCGCAGATACCGGAGTTTGTTTGCCCCCCGGAGAATGTCGTGGGCATCGGCAAGTTAGAGATACGCACGCACAGCCGCCTCAATAGCATCCGCAGAGTCATATATCTCCGATAGCTTCTCGATATCGATGCGTCTTTCTTCCTTGCTCGCGTCAAACAGACCAAGGCGCCGTTTAGTCTTGGAGTTGAAATAGAATCGGCATACCGGCTTCCTGTTGTTATCATCGACAAACACCGCGCAATAGCTCTTCGCATCCCTCATGGTAATGCGATCAAGGTCGATTGTTCTTGCAGCAATTGCTCGAACTATCATGAACGCCTGAAGCTCATCATCAGTAGTCTCGACCTCTTCTTGCGGTGAGGTGCCATCGGCTCCCTTTGCAACTGAAACATCTACCGAAGGCTGCGCCGCTTCCGGACGGAATGCCACATTCAGCTTGTCCTGTATCCTGCTTCTGATCACCTCCTCCAAAGCGGCCTGTATAGCGGGACGCAGTTGCTCCACAACGGATTTAGTAAGCATTCCGTCGTGGATTTGTCGCCCAACGAGTTTCGTGAACTCGTCGTCAGGCTCCGTGAGCTGTTTCTTCAAGTAGGATGCAGCAGCATTCGTGTATTTAAGATTCGATGCAGCTTCAATGATGGTGTCAATTGAGAATTGCTCTTTTTGAAATCGCGCCAATTCGCCTACTTGTCCTTCATCGCAGGACTGCAGGTCAAACGTGAAGAATGGCCTCTTGTCCATGCGATTTGGCTCATCCACGTCGGAGAAGAACCAGATCTCCCGTCCATTCGACAAGATCGCAAGCCGTGCCTCTGTGACTGCGAAATATCGATAGAGCTGGCTGAACTGGCACTTCCGAGCGGGGAGGAAATCGGTTTCACTTCGATGAGCGCCGCTACCTTTCCTCCGATCTTCAATGCAAAGTCGACCTTCTCGCCCCGCTTCACGCCTACGTCGGCAACGAATTCGGGGACGACCTCTTCGAGATTGAAGATGTCGAACCCGAGCGCCTGAATGAAAGGCAGGACCACAGATGTCTTGGTCGCCTCTTCGGTGAGTGCATGGTTGCTCGCGGCCTTGGAGCGTCTCGCGAGGTCCTTAATGCGTTCCGAGAAATCCATCTGTGCTACCCTTGGCTGTTTTCCACATAACAATCCGTGGGACGGCTCAAATCAAGCGCAAGTTGCGGCACTCCGAGTCCAACCACCCTCGATCGAGCCCTGACTTCGCTCAGGTTACTTGGTGCCGAATGTAGCGCTGAGCGGCCTCGCCCTTGAACCCTTGCCCGGAGGGTGTGGTACCCGCCCCCAAAACCCTTCCAATTCCCTTAACAGGATTCCGAAAACCAAACAATCCCAACCTCTTAACCTTCCATTTCACCGTGATATACCCACCCCGTAACACACCCTCCCGGCCCGCCGACAGTCCGACCTTCCCCGGCCCCGCCGGAAGCCAAGGCTCGGTCTCCACGATACCCCTGGCACGCCGCATCCCGACAACGACCTGCGGGCGCGTCTCCAGCCGGCCGGCTAGGCGCGTCGCGATCACCCGTCCCTCGACTTCGAGCGCAGCTTCCTGAATGTCGCGTTGAACGCGATCGTCACCCTCTCTTCCTCGCTCTCGTTGGGATAGACCCAGTGGGCGAGATACGACGGGAAGACGACGAGCTCGCCGGCCGCCGGTCTGAGCTTTCGCTTCGGCCGGAAGGCCCCGGCCCCGAGCAGGCGCCAGTGCGGCAGGTCCGAGCGCGGGTCCAGGAACTCGATCATTCCGGATGACCCTTCCTCCACGCCCGGCTGCGTCACGTAATACACGCCAGACCAGTGCGCGCCCGGATGCGTATGCGGGGCGTTGAAGCCTCCCGGCGGGTTCGCGTTCATCCAGGCGAAGAGCTTCAGCCGAAGCGACGCGGGGTCCACCTTCGACTTGATTCTGCGGGTCACCTCGAACACCGCCTCTTCCGCGGCCTCGCGGAGCCGAAGCAAGCAGGGCAACTCGCTGTCGAAGAGGTTGCCCTCGGAGTGCCAGCCCTCGCGGTTCGACTTCGAAACCCCCGGGCACGCGGCGCGAAGCCGCTTTCCCTCGGCGAGGATCTCGGCATTCAGCGACGCGTGCTCCGGCAATCGGAACCGCATCATCGGTGTGGAGAACATCTTCTCGTACTTGGTTGTCTCAAGCATCTCCACGCTTCCATATCGACTTTCCGCCCGCTGACCCGCGAGAGGCTTCGCCGGCCAGCGAGCGGCGGTGCACCGTCACACGACCCTGCGTGGAACAGCTCTTGCGAGCATCTGACCGCCGAAGGTTGCGGCGGGCAGGTTCGCGAGGGTCCCAATGCGATTCCGGGCCAGAGTACGGCGGCGCGCGGTCGCCCTAGTCGTCATCCTCTTCGTCGTCGCCACCGCCCTCGTCGCCGTCATCCTCGCCATCATCATCGTCGTCTTCGTCGTTATCTTCGTCGTCTTCGTCGTCCTCTCCGTCGTCTTCATCGTCGTCTTCGTCATCTTCCTCGTCGTCCTCGTCATCCTCCTCGTCGTCGAAGGCGTTGTTCACTTCTTCCCTCGTCAAGGTGCGATCTCCGTTCGCGTCGGCAGCGGCCAGGACTTCAGCCGCACCATCCACGCCGAAGGCGGCTTCGAGCTCGGTCTCGGTGAGAACGCCGTTACCGTCGGTGTCGACATCGCTGAAGGAAATCTGCTGGGCAGAAACGGGATAGGCGAACGCCGCAGAAAGCGACGTCGAAAGAAGCAATCTGGTGAGCTTCATGGGGGATCTCCTGCTGTGCTGTCTCGATCCGAAGTCAATCGCCCACAGAGGCTAGATCGGCGCGCAGTGGCCCTCCACGGACCAAGGTCTGAGTGCCCGCAGGCCCGGGGAATTCGGCGGGCGACCGCTCATCACGCCGTCCAGCCAGCTCCCGTTCAGAGGTCGCGTCGAGGAGGCGCCGACATCCGCCCCGGCCCGCTCCGGGCTTGGACCTTCCTCGGCGCGCGGCCCATTCCAGCCATTCAGCCACTACGCGGCAATGGGCCGGCTTGATCGCTTTGCGGGCTGGCGTTCGAGGGACTGCCTGCAATGATCACGACATGGGCAGAATCAATCTCGAGCAGCTGAAGACGTTCCTTCTGGTGGTGCGCCTCGGCGGGGTGGGCAAGGCTGCGGACGGGCTCAACCTGACGCAGCCGGCAGTCAGCGCCCGGATCAAGAACCTCGAGGAGGCGCTGGCGACGGAGCTTTTCGACCGGACATCGGGCGGGATGCGGCTGACCAAGCGCGGCGAGCTGCTTCTGTCCTATGCCGAGCAGTTCGAGCATCTTTCGGAGATGGTCGTGCGCGATGTCATCCACCCCGACGGAGTGGAGGGTCGCCTCCGGCTGGGAGTGTCCGAGACCATCGCGCAATGCTGGCTTCCGGAGCTGATATCGCAACTGCACGCGATCTATCCGAACCTCGAAATCGAGTTCAACGTCGACATATCGACCAACCTCCGTGCCGCGCTTCTCAGTCGCGGGATTGATCTTGCGATCCTGCTCGGCCCGATTTCGGAGTTCTCGGTCGATAACGTTGAATTGCCGGGCTTCGAGCTGGCCTGGTACGTTTCGTCGAGCGCGCCCGCTCACGAGGACGCTGGCGGCTACCTGAAGCGCCCGGTTCTGACCTACGCGCGCAACACCCGGCCCTACCGCGAACTGAAGGACCTGCTATTCGAAAAGGTGGGGGCCGGCGTCGCGATCTTTCCGTCGTCGTCGCTGTCGGCCTGCTTCCGCCTTGTCGAGGCCAATCTCGGCGTCGCCGCGCTGCCGAAAGCGCTGGGAAGATCCTACGTGGAGGCGGGAACGATCCGTGAATTCGACCCCGGCTGGGTGCCACAGCCGCTTCGGTTCTCCGCCTCGTATCTGGCGGAGCCGAAGAGCTATGTCGTTGAGAACGCGGCAAGACTAGCCCGGGACGTCGCGATCGCCTTCGATCAACATAGAAATCCCTGATGCAGATCGACAAAGATAATCGATTTGATCTTATGGGCAGGCACCGTCACGATCTCTGCAATGCGGGGATCATGTTGTGGCCGAAACCTATCAGCGACTGAGACGAAGCGACGTGAACGCGGTGCGCGAGGAGATCCGCGCGGGCCGGTATGCGTCGCACACCGCCGGGCTGGGAAAGGGGTGCCTGCAGACCAATCTCGCGATCCTGCCCGAGTCCCACGCGCTCGACTTCATGCGGTTCTGTCAGCGCAATCCCAAACCCTGTCCCCTCGTCGGGGTTTCGGACACCGGCAATCCGATGATGTTCACCCTGGGCGCGGACATCGATGTCCGGACCGACGTGCCGGCCTACAACGTCTATCGCGACGGCCGGCTCGAGCGCAGCGCCACGGATATCCGCGACCTTTGGGCCGACGACCTCGTCGCCTTCGCGCTGGGCTGCTCCTTCACGTTCGAGCATGCGCTGCTCGCGGCCGGTATCCCGCTCTGGCATATCGAGCACGACACGACGGTGCCGATGTTCCGCTCGAACATCCCGACCGTGCCGGCCGGCCCGTTCTCGGGCCAGATGGTGGTCAGCATGCGCTGCGTCGACGCGGCGAAGGTCGACAAGGCAGCCGAGATATCTCGGCGCTTTCCATTGGCCCATGGCGCCCCGGTCCACTGGGGCGATCCGGCGGGGATCGGCATTGCCGACCTATCCCGGCCCGACTGGGGCGATCCCGTCCCGGCGGCGGACGGGAAGGTGCCGATGTTCTGGGCCTGCGGGGTCACGCCCCAGGTCGCCATCGAAGCTGCGGAGGTTCGGCTCTGCATCACCCACAAGCCGGGCCATATGCTGATCTCCGACATCCCGGAGGACGCCGAAGTGCCGGTGCGCAATCCCGATCGATCAAACACAATCCAACGACAACAAGGAGAAACGACATGAACCGCATTGCTACGTTGCTGGTGGGGACGACGGCGCTTGCCGCTCCCGCCCTGGCCGAGGACCTCTCGGTCGTCGGAAGCTGGTCGGGGCTGCCGCTCCACAAGCAGTTCGAGGCGCCGTTCTGGAGCGAGACGCTTCCCGGTGCATCGGACGGCAAGCTCAACGTCGCGCTGACCACGCATGACCAGATGAACCTCGGGGTCGGCGACGTCTACCGGCTGCTCGGGGACGGGGTCTATGATGTCGCCATGACCGTTGCCGATTACGCCGTCGCCGACGCGCCCGAGCTCGAAGGACTCGACGTGCCGCTTCTGGCGCTGACCGCCGACGAGGCGCGCGCCATGGTCGATGCCGCCCGCCCGATGGTCGAGGACATCTACCGCGCCCGGTTCAACAGCCACGTCCTGGCGATCGCGCCCTATCCGCCGCAGGTGGTCTTCTGCAACGCCGAGATCGGTGGTCTGGACGACCTCAGCGGGCTCAAGGTCCGCGCGTCGGGCCGGATGACGGCCAAGTTCCTCGAGGCGCTCGGCGCCGAGGGCGTGAACGTCAGCTTCTCGGAGGTTCCGGGCGCGCTGCAGAAGGGCGTCGTGGACTGCGCCGTCACCGGTGCCGGCTCGGGCTACAGCGCAGGCTGGTGGGAAGTTTCGACCCACCTTCTGCCGATCCCGCTCGGCGGCTGGGACAGCGTGGTGACCGCGATCAACCTCGACAAGTGGAACAGCCTGGATGCCGACACGCAGGCCCTGATCTCCGAGCAGGTTTCGACCGAATTCGAGGATCCCGCGTGGGCGAGCGCACAGACGGCGCTGGTCGACGACATCGCCTGCCTGACCGGCAATGGCGCGTGCCCTTCGGGCGACGCGCGTTCGATGACGCTGGTCGAGGTCTCGGAGGCCGATTTCGTGAAGGCCCGCGATGTGCTCGTGAACGAAGTGCTGCCCGAATGGGCCGAGCGGGCCGGCGGAGACTGGGCCGCCCGCTGGAACGACACGGTTGGCCAAACGGTCGGCGTCACCATCGCGACCAACTGACCGGCTGACCCAAGGGAGGGACCCCGATGCTTCAGACGCTACTTTCAAGCCTTCGCACGGTGAACGGCTGGGTCGCGATCCTGATCGGGGTCCTTCTCATGGCCTGCGTCGCATTCGTCCTTGCCGACATCGCGCTTCGGCAGATGGGCTCGTCGCTGGGCGGCACGGATGAGATCAGCGGCTACGTCATGGCAATCGCAACCTCCTGGGGCATGGGATACACCCTGACCGAGCTCGGCCACGTGCGCATCGACATCCTGCGCAGCCGCGCCGCGAGCCGGGGGCGCGCGCTCTTCGACCTCTTCGCGATGCTCGCCTTGTCCGGCACGATCTCGCTGATCGCGATCCGATCCTGGCCAGTGCTGGAACGCTCGCTGGCCAATTCCTCGCGCGCGAACACGCCGCTCGAGACGCCGCTCGCGCTGGTGCAGGCACCCTGGCTGGCGGGCTGGGTGTGGTTCGCCGTCGTCTCCTGGCTGACCTTCATCGCCGCGCTCGCGCTGGTCCTGCGCGGGGATTTCGACGCCTCGGAGGCCGCCATCGGCACCTACGGCGAGCTGGAGGCGCTGAAATGATCGCCTATCTGACCGTCGGTCTTCTGATGCTCCTCAGCCTGTCGATACCGGTCGGTATCGTGCTGTTCCTGCTGGGCTTCGGCGTCGATCTGTTCTTCAGTCCCTTCCCGCTGATCAAGGGCCTCGGCAACCTTGTCTGGTCCACCTCGAACAACGCGACCCTGATCGCCATTCCGTTCTTCGTGCTTCTGGGCGAAGTCCTCGTGCGCAGCGGCATCGCCACCCGAACCTATGCCGCTCTCGACCGCTGGGTAAGCTGGCTTCCGGGCGGGCTGGTTCACGCCAACGTGGCGACCGCGACGATGTTCTCGGCCACGTCGGGATCCTCCGTCGCGACCGCGGCAACCGTCGCGACTGTCGCGATGCCGCAGGCCGAGAAGCTGGGCTACGACCCCAAGCTCTTTTCCGGCGCCATCGCCGCGGGCGGCACGCTCGGCATCATGATCCCGCCCTCGATCAACCTGATCGTCTACGGCTTCCTCACCCAGACCTCGATCCCGCGGCTGTTCCTGGCCGGGCTGGTGCCGGGCGTGGCGCTGGCACTGTCGTTCATCCTGATCACCGTCCTCATCTGCTCGGTCCGCCCCAGCCTCGGCGGCGAGCGCCGGGTGTTCCCGCTTCGCGAGATGCTCCTCGCCCTGCTGCAGCTGGTGCCGATCATCCTTCTCTTCACGGTGATCATCGGCTCGATCTACAAGGGATGGGCCACACCGACAGAGGCTGCCGCCGTCGGCGTTGCGGGAGCGATCGTGATTGCCGCGATCTTCGGCGGGGTCAGCCTCAGGATGTTCTCCGAGAGCGTCCTCGGCACGGTGAAGATCACCTCGATGATCATGCTGGTGGTCATCGGCGCCTCGTTCCTGAACTTCACGCTGGCCTCCGCCGGCATCGGCCGCGAGCTGCAGGATTTCCTCAGCGGTCTCGGGCTCTCGCCATTCTCGACCATCCTCGTCATCGTCTGCATCTACATCGTGCTGGGCTTCTTCATCGAGACGCTGTCGCTCATGGTCGTGACCATTCCGATCATCGTCCCCCTCGTCGTCGAGATGGGATACGATCCGATCTGGTTCGGCATCCTGATGATCGTGCTGATCGAGATGGCGCTGATCACGCCCCCGGTGGGCCTGAACCTCTACGTGGTGCAGGGCGCCCGGAAGAGCGGCAAGATGAGCGAGGTGATGCTGGGCACCATTCCCTACATCATCGCAATGCTCTTCATGGCGGCGGCCCTCATCGCCTTTCCGCAGATCGCGCTGTTCCTGCCGGACGCCCTGCAGTGACTGGCTCGGACGGCACGGACTGGCCGCAGGTGCGCAATGTGGGCATCGACGGTCTTCTGGTCAGCTTCGCCGACCGGCTGAGCGAGCCGGCCAACCGCGCGGCGCTCGCCTTCCGGGGGGCGCTGGATCGCAACGGGCCGGAGGGGATCGAGGAGACCTCCACCTCTCTGGTCTCCACCTATCTGCGCTTCGATCCGGTCGCCCACGATCGCGCGGCGCTCCGGAAGTCCCTCGTGGCCATGCTGTCGTCGGAGAATTGGTTCGATGCGCCCCTGCCGGAAGGGCGGCGGCTCTGGCGCATACCGACGGTCTACGGCACCGACGCGGCGCCGCAGCTCGAGGAAGCCGCGGCCGTCGCCGGTCTGTCGCCGGACGAGGCCGTGGCGATGATCTCTGCCACGCGGGTGCGGGTCCAGACCATCGGCTTCGCGCCCGGCCAGCCCTATCTGGGCGAGCTGCCGCCCGAATGGGACATTCCGCGGCAGATCGCGCTGACCGAGAAGGTGCCGGTCGGCGCGCTGACGGTCGCGATCCGCCAGCTCGTGCTGTTCTCGGTCGCGACACCGACCGGGTGGCGGCACATCGGTCAGACCGCGTTCCGTGCATTCCGGCCGGAAGGCGACACGCCCTTCGTCCTGCGGCCGGGCGACGAGGTTCTGTTCACACCGACCTCGCCCGAGACGCTCGAGGCCATGAGCGGCGGCGGCCCGGACGGGGGTGCGACGTCGGAGGCCCTCGGATGAGCCGCGCGCTGGTCGTTCGCCGCGCCGGACCGAGCGTCACGGTGCAGGACATGGGTCGCCCCGGCTACCTGGGCTTCGGCGTCTCGCGCGGCGGAGCCGTCGACAGGCTCGCCCTTGCAGAAGGGGCCGCGCTTCTCGGCCAGCCCGCCACCAATGCCGCGCTGGAAATGGCCGGAATGGGCGGTGAGTTCGAGGCGACCGAGCCGATCCGCATCGCCCTGACCGGCGCGCCCATGCGCGCAACCCTCGATGGCAGCCCGATTGCGTGGAGTGCCAGCCACATCCTGTCGCCGGGGTCGCGCCTTTCGATCGGCGCGGTGGAGCATGGCAGCTACGGATACCTCCACGCCGGAGGCGGCATCGCGACACCGGTGCTCCTCGGCGCCCGGTCCGCCCACCTCGCCGCCGGTCTGGGTGGCGTGATCCGGGAGGGCGACCGCCTGCCGGTCGGTGCGGATCCCGAGCCGGGACGCACCGGCTACCGCCTGGACCCGGAGCCGCGGTTCGACGGCGGTGAGATCCGCGTCGTGCCAAGCCTGCAGACCGAGTTCTTCGCCGCGTCCGAGCGCGAGCGGTTCGAGGCCACGGTCTTCCACCGCGACAACCGCGGCAACCGCATGGGCGTGCGGCTGATCCCGGATGGCGAGGGGTTCCACAGCGATGCCGGCCTGTCGGTCCTGTCCGAAGTGATCGTGGCCGGGGATATCCAGGTCACCGGGGATGGCACGCCGTTCGTGCTTCTCGCCGAGTGCCAGACGACCGGCGGCTATCCCAGGATCGGCTCCGTCCTGCCCGAGGACCTGCCGCGCGTCGCCCAGGCGCAGGCCGGCGCCGTCTTGCGGTTCCGCTTCGTCACGATAGAAGAGGGGGTGGAGGCCGAACGGCGCGGGCGCGCAGGCCGCGCCGCCCTGCGCGCCGGTGCCAGGCCCCTGATCCGCGCGCCGGAAACCATCGCGGACCTTCTTTCCTACCAGCTCGTGAGCGGCGTCACGGCGGGGGACGACCTGGATCGGATCGACACATGAGCCAAAGCGTGGACTTGAACGCCGACATGGGCGAGGGCTACGGCCAGTGGAAGATGGGCGACGACGAGGCGCTGCTCGACGTGGTGACCTCGGCCAACATCGCCTGCGGGATGCATGCCGGCGACTGGGATGTCATGGCGCGCACGATGGCCGCAGCGGCAGCCCGTGGTGTCGGGATTGGCGCGCATCCGGGGTTCGCCGACCTCCAAGGCTTCGGCAGGCGGCGGATGAGCGTCGCTCCGGAGAGCCTCGCCAACCTGATCGTTTATCAGCTCGGCGCTGCGCAGGCGCTCGCACGCTCTGCAGGCGCCGAACTGCGGCACCTGAAGCTGCATGGCGCGCTGGCCAACATGGCGTCCGAGGACAAGGGCATGGCGATGGCCTGCTACCGGGCTGCGCTGTCCGCGGCGCCGGAGATCACCATCATGGTCCTCGCCGGAACCGCCCAGCACGCGGCCGCCGCCGAGCTCGGGTGCCGAACCGCCTGCGAGATCTTCGCCGATCGCGCCTACAACGACGATGCCACTCTGGTCGACCGGCGCCATCCCGGCGCGGTGATCCACGACCCGCAAGTTGCGGGCCGACGCGTCGTCGAGATGGTGACGGCCGGCGCGATCATCACGGAGAGCGGCAAGAAGATAAGGACCCGCATCGACACCGTGTGCCTGCATGGAGACACGCCGAGCGCGGTGGCCATCTCGCGAGCGGTTCGATCCGAGCTCGAAGCAGCCGGCGTAGCGGTCTCGCTGCTCCAGGGATCGTCGCTTTGAGGCCGGCAATTTCCCGGCCAAGCGCGCAACCGCTGGCTGGCTGGGAGTTCGGTTGCGCCCATTCGAAGCTGCCGTCCGAGATCGCTTATTCGGCATCGCTTGCGCGAATTCACACTCGGGAAGGGTCCGGCCCTGCATCGTGCCCCTCCCTGCTACAATGACCTCTCG